>CAYOFK010000046.1:9128-17794 GCA_964403185.1 uncultured Rikenellaceae bacterium
GAACCGGAATCCAATAAGGATCTCATGTGAACCGGAATGGAAATTCCTGATTTGAGAAATGCCAATATCATAGGCATATCCAAAATAGTATTTCTTATCATGAATATAACCGATCAGAATCGACACTGCGTCCTGTGATCTGTAAGACAAACCCAACCAGGCTGTTTCCTGATAAACCACCCTGGCATTAATATCCACTTGCAAAGGGGCGGAAAAAGTTCCTTTTATGATGGCAGAGGGTTCAAACCTGAACTTATCTGAAATATCCAATGTATAACCGCCGATCAGATAAAAATGCTGTTTAAGCCTGTTCAGGCCATTCTTTTCATCGTAGATCCTGAGATTATTACCAAACAACTGAAATGCAGAAAACCCTGCAAACCAATTTTCAGCATAAGCATACAGCCCCAGAGAAGCATCGGGTACCCAGGAGGAATACACGCCTTCCTGCAATGCAGGGTCGTTTTGGTCCTTTAAGGTGATCTTGGTCCCGTCAATGGAGTTTTGCAGCACTCCAAATGACATTCCCATTGATAAGCGTATATCGTTCTTAATAAGGACATTGTAGGCGTATGATCCATAAATTCCGAGCCTGCTGGTTGGTCCGGTGACATCATTGAACAGATAGCCCCCAAAGCCCATCGGCTTGCTGGAATGAGGCCCGTTGATACTCATGCTTATGGTCTGCGGAGCATCCACGATCCCAACCCACTGGAAGCGGCTGAGTGCATGCACCTCATAATACTTTTTAGTTCCGGCAACCGCCGGATTGATCACAAAATCATTAAACATGAATTGTGTGTAATGAGGCAATTGTTGTGAATGCGCCATTGTGCAGAATATGAGCAGAATACCCGATATATAAAACCCTTTCTTCATTCTATCTGACGATTGTGACCGGACCGGTAATCGGAGGCATGCCGCGTCCGTCATTTAAAAGTATAACAAAATAGTATGTTCCGTACGGAGCAGTCTTCCCATTATAGGTACCATCCCATTCAATGCCGTTACCATATCCCCTGGAATAAAACACCCGCTGACCCAAGCGGTTTACAACTTCCACGGTGATATTGGGGAATAACCAGGCATTATCAATAACCCAGGTGTCATTGTAACCATCGTTATTTGGTGTAAATCCGGAAGGGATCTCAATTTCGTTCAGTATGGTTACGGCCACAGAATCCATAGCGGTACAGCCTTCGGTTGTGGTGCCAACAACTGTATAGATGATGTCATTCGCAGGTGTGGCAACAACTGATTTTCCGTTTGTTCCGGACAATCCGGTGGCCGGGGCCCACACATAGGTATTGAAACCGGATGAGGCCGTCAGGGTCACGGAGGTTCCTTTAAAAATGGAAGTATCCTTCCCGGCATTGAGTTCAGGAACATCGAACACCACAACCGTAACGGAGTCCACATCGGAACATACACCCTGGGTCACCGTGAGGTAATAAGTTGTTGTCGATGAAGGAAAAGCATCGGGTACCGGAATGTTAGTGGCGCTCAGTCCGGTTGCCGGCTGCCACAGAAAACCTGATCCGCCGGATCCGTCAAGGGTGGTCTGCCCCCCCGGGCATATATTCTTATCTTCGCCTGCGTTGGCTGTTACTGTATATGTGCTTTCAAGAAGAATATCCCGGGTGAGTGTGCATGAGTTCTGATCCCGCAATACCACCGTATAGCTTCCGGCAAAGAGACTTGTAAAAAGCGGATTGGCTTGCCATGTTGTGCCATTATCAATAGAATATGAATATGATGGTGTGCCGCCACCGGGGGTAATTGTAATGGAGCCGTCATTTGTAAAACTGTTACAACTGGCTTTGACAGTGTCAATAAGCATGGTGAGCAGGGGAGGTTCGGTTACAATTAAAGTGCTGCCCGGAACGGTACAACCTCTGTCATCTCTTACGGCAACATCGTAATTGCCTGCCGGCAATCCGGTGAATATGCCGCCGTTACTCACAAATACACTGCCCCCGTCAACTGAATAAACATAAGGTGGGGTTCCCCCCGAAGTGGAAATGTTGATGCTGCCATCGGCGCCACCAAAACACAGGACAGGAAAAGCAATTTCTGAATCGATCACCAGTGCGGTGGGTTCGTCAATGGTAAGAGTGCTGCCATTCCGGATACATCCGTTATTATCTCTTACAGAGACATCGTAATTGCCACCCGGCAGATTCAGGAAAATTCCACCGTTAGCCACGTAGGTTCCACCCCCGTCAATGGAGTATTCATAAGGCCCCGTGCCGCCCGATGCACTGATGCTTATGCTGCCATCATTGAGTCCGTTACATGAAATATCTACAGCCACTTCCGCATCAATTGAAATAGCAGGTGGTTCAAAGATGGTGAGCGTACTCCCTGTCTCTATACAGTTATTTACGTCCCTCACGGCAACATCATAGTTGCCGGCAGTCAGGGATGAAAAAATACCTCCGTTATTGATGAAATTTGTGCCCCCATCAATTGAGAAGCTATATGGTGGTGTTCCGCCGGAAGCCGCAATGGAAATGCCCCCGTCATTCCCGCCCGAACATGTAATACCGGTGGCGTTTTCCGAATCAATGACCAGCAGTGGCGGATCACTCACACTCAACGTGCTTCCAAATACCACACAACCATTAACGTCACGGACAGCAACGTCGTAATTTCCCGCAATCAGACCGCTAAAGTTTCCGCCGTTATCCAGGTAGGTCGTTCCTCCGTCAATGGAATAGGAATAGGGTGAAACTCCGCCGGCAGCCACAACAGATATAGATCCGGAGTTGCCACCAAAACAGAGATTATCAGTTGCCGCTTCGGAAGTAATGCTTAATGCCAGGGGCTCGTTTATAACCAGGGTGCTTCCGGCTTTATCACAACTGTTCTGATCTCTGACCATGACATCATAAATGCCAGGTGCCAGGTTTGTAAAATTTCCGCCGTTATTGAAAAAACTACTTCCCCCATCTATTGAATAGGTGTACGGGGGAGTTCCTCCGGAAGCTATAATGGTGATTTGCCCGTCATTTGCTCCATTACATGAAATGTCTGTAACCAGCTCAGAAGTAATGGATATGGCCGAAGGTTCCTGGATGGAAATGGTTGAACCATAAGTATCGCAATTATTGTTATCCCTGACGGCAACATCATAATTCCCGGGTAGCAGGCCAACAAACAATCCGCCGTTGCCAATAAAGCTGGTACCACCATCAATAGAATATGTATAGGGAGGAGCGCCTCCCGAAACGACAATGGTTATTGTTCCATCATTGCTTCCCGCGCAGCTGAGGTCTGTACCTGTCTGGGAGTCAATAAGCAGCTGGGGCGGCTCAAGTACAGACAAGGTGCTGCCGGCTTTCTGACAGCCATTATTATCCAGAACGGAAATATCGTAATTTCCGGCTGCCAGGCCCGTAAAAATGCCTCCGTTTGGAAGATATGTGCCTCCTCCGTCAATAGAATACTGATAAGGCGGTGTCCCTCCTGATACGGTAAGGGTTATTGTTCCGTCAGTCCCTCCAAAACAAGAAACATCTGTTTTTGCCTGAGCATCAAAATTCAGAGGGGTGGGCTGGGTAAGGACGATGGTGCTTCCGGATGTTTGGCATCCATTGGCATCCTGCACCACTACCGGGTAAGACCCGGCACTAAGATTGGTGAAGGAACCGCCGTTTGCAAAGAAGTTGATCCCCCCGTCTATGGAATAAGCATAGGGAGAAATCCCTCCCGACAGGGTGATTAATATGGATCCGTCCGCTCCCCCGTTGCACGAAACAGATGTTGGGGTTTCCGAGACAATGACCAGGTTTGTGGGTTCTGAAATACCCAGGGTGGACCCCGTCACAGTGCAAGCATTGGCATCCCGTATGGCCACCGGGTAAGAACCGGCACCAAGACCGGTAAACAAACCGCCGTTTGCAAAGAAGTTGATCCCGCCATCTATGGAATATTCGTAAGGCGTTGTACCGCCTCCTGCCACAATTGTTATGGTCCCGTCCGTTGAACCAAAACAGCTGATGTCGCCGGATGCTTCCGAAACAATGACCAATAAGGCAGGTTCATTTATGATAAGTGTGGAACCGAATGATATACAAGCTTTGCTATCCCTGACGGCTATGTCATAGTTTCCGGCGGGCATGCCGGTAAAGATACCACCGTTATTCAAATAGCTTGAACCGCCATCAATGGAATATTCATAGGGTGGAGTTCCCTGTGAGGCTATTATGGTAATGGTGCCATCGGAACCTCCAAAGCAACTGACATCTGTTTTGATTTCGGAATCCAGGGATATGGCTGTTGGTTCCGTAATGGTTTGTGTTCCTCCCAAGGTTATGCACGCATTATTATCTCTTACAGCCACATCGTAATTTCCGGGTCCCAGGCCTGAAAAAATACCTCCGTTCAGGATGAAATTGACCCCCCCGTCTATGGAATAGGCATAAGGTGGAATGCCTCCCGAGGCAGTGATGGTTACAGTGCCGTCATTTGCCCCGTTACAGGTAACATTTGTGGAGTTCTCAGTATCGATCTGTAATAAGCCCGGTTCATTTATAACCAAAGTTGAACCCAATGTCACACAACCCTTGTCGTCTTGTACGGCGATATCGTACGGACCGGCGCCAAGACCGGTGAAAATACCCCCGTTCGGAACATATGTTGTACCTCCGTTAATGGAATACATTATTGGGGGGGTGCCACCTGTTGTGGTGATGGTGAGTGTCCCGTCTGTTAAACCAAAACAGGTAATGTCTGTTTTGGTTTCAGAAGTGATGATGAGTCCCGGGGGCTCTGTAATAACCAGGGTGGAACCAGTGACCGTACAACCATTGGCATCCCGGATCACTACAGGATAATTGCCGGGTGAAAGGCCGGTAAAATTTCCGCCGTTGCTAAAAAATGTGCTGCCCCCATCTGTCGAATATTCATGAGGAAGGCTTCCTCCGGAAGACAGAATGGTAATAGTCCCGTCATTAGCTCCGGAACAGGTAATGTCTGTGGATGATTCCGAATCAATAACCAGTACCGGGGGCTCACTAATGGTTAGAAAATTACTGTATGCCCCATTTTGGGGTACATCGGAATCCGTTACCTGAACCCAATAAGTTGTTCCTGCCGGTAATCCGGAAATGATTGAAAATGTATCGACCCTGGTTTCTGTAAAAAGCGTTGACCATGTATAAGTGTAAGGAGGCACCCCGCCTGTTACATGCACCGTAATGCTCCCGTCACTTCCTCCATTGCAACCGACATCCTGGATGGTATAGCTCAGGGTCATTTGTGCGAATCCACTTTGCGTGAGAAGAAATACAAAAAACACACATATCGAGCGGATGAAGGGTTTCATATTTGATTTACAAGATCTCTTTTTGATCTGAAAATGCTTCAAGTATTAAGGGTCTGAACAAAGAATTTGATTAACTGAATGACTGTGAAAGCTTTGATATAGTTGCTTTTAGTGGTAAAAATAGCTGAAACTGATGTGATCTTCACGAAAAATAGGTGATTTAGATCACTAAATTTTGGTGATTTAGATCATCAATTGACTGTTATCGTTGCATTGAGAGAAATTTTCTGGTAATGTATCTGACCGGGTACTTTGAAGCAAGATACCCAATAGTGAGGACCGTAAGGAAAACGATTACAAAATCTGTAAAAACCATATGCACAGGATAGGCATCAATTACGAAAGAGCCGCTTCCCTGAAGTTTGATCAATTCAAAAGTTTGCTGTGCCCGGCATACGGCCGTACCAATGAGGAGGCCACTGATGGCGCCGATGCCGGAGATGAGCCATCCTTCATACAAAAAAATCTTCCTGATGCTTTTCAGGTCGGTTCCCATACTTTGCAGGATGGAAATATCATTTTTCTTTTCGATAATGAGCATTGTAAGCGAACCAATGACATTAAATGAAGCGACGACCAAAATAAATGAAAGGATTAAAAAGATGGCCCATTTTTCAGTTCTCATGATCTTGTACAGCAATTCCTCCTGTTCATATCTGTTTTTAACATGAAATTCCTCACCCATGAGACTTTTTATTTGTTTTTGCACAGCGGCCAGGGAGTAGGTGGGGTTAACCTTTATTTCAATGGCACTTACTTCGCTTGTGTAGTTAACGAGACTGCGTGCAAAATCAATCGGGACGATCAAATATCTTGAGTCGAAATCCTGCTGGATGGCAAAAACACCAGAGGGGAATATATAACGCTTGTTGAATGCCTGTTCCGGATTCACACTGATCCGTTCTGTCCGTTTTGGAACGTATACCACTATGGGATTTACAAAATTTAATCCAACGGCCAGCTTGATTGCAATGCCCTGACCGATTACGGCATATTCATTATTGCCTTCTTTGAGAACGAACTTGCCGTCAATGATCATGCTGTCAATGCCACTCATTTTTATGAAATCACTGCTTACACCTTTAATGGTTGCTATGTATTGCTTTTTCCCATACCGGAGCAGTGCGTTTTCCTCAACAACTTCCGACTGGTAAAGGATGCCTTTAATTTCCCCGAGTTTTTGTACGGATGGCAATTCAGAGGAAAACCGTTTACCCTCCTTAACAGTGATCTTCAGGTCGGGATCAAAAGAGTTAAACAAGGACTGCACCAATGAGTCGAAACCATTAAAAACAGACAATACCACAATTAATGCCATGGTTCCTACCGCCACTCCAATAACGGATATCCCCGAGATGAGGTTGATGGTATTTTGCGATTTTTTTGCAAATAAGTACCTGCGGGCTACATAAAAGGGGAAGTTCAAGTCAATTCAGATTTATTGGCATGTTAAAGTTAAAAACTTCTATGGTAATCATACCATGCGTCGAAAAACTTATCGGACGAATTGGAATCGTCCGACAAATACAGCCTGAGGCGAAGACTGAAGTTTAGTAGGATGCAACTGTAGAGCGACTTTCCAGGCCGCTTGCGATCCATGGATCGCTTTGTGATTAATAAAAAAAAGAGAGATCTCCGGCGGGGACTTTAACCTGCACCTACTTGCCTGACTGGCAAGTTGTTCTGTCAATTAAACTACGGAGACTCTCAGATTTGTTTTGCAAAAAGTCCGGCAAACATACAATTATTTTATTGCCTTTACAATAAGCCCGGTACCCGTTTTATGAAAGTTATTAACATCCAGATAATTAAGGATCAGGCAAAACGGAAAGGCAATCGTGTAATATAACGGAAGAAGAATGAATAATATTTTACTGGCATTTAGAAGTGTTATAGGGATTTTCATGGATAATTTCCAGGATAATTTTCCCGGTGTGCCATATGAATATTTTGCTTCTACATGGGAAAATCCTGAAGATTTCAGTTTCGATATAAGGTCTTCCATGTTGTAGCCGTCACGAACGTGTTCTTCAATAAAGGAGGGGCCGTTTTCATGATGAACATCTGATCCACCCTGGTCTGAAGGGGTGGAAATCAGTAAGATCCCTTCTGGCAGCAGGGCTTTATGGATGTTTTTAAAAACAGATACATCGTCTTCAATATGTTCCATTACATCAACAGATAGAGCCAGGTGGAATTTTTCTGTTTCATGATAAGAGATCAGGTCTGACTCAATGAACCGGACTCTGGATCCGCGTCCGATACTGTTAAAAAAGGCATTACAATCCTCTACCTGCTCTTTCTTGATATCCACTGCAGTAATGGTGCTCTTTGGAAAAACAGTTGAAACAAAATAACTGTACTGGCCAAAACCGGCCCCTGCATCGAGAATGTTTATTTCCGCAGGGGCTGATTTTCTGAAGTTTTTAATTTCCCTTTTTATATGCCAGGCCCTCAATAACAGCAAGTCTAACAGTTTGTAAAAGAGTATTCGACTGTATGGTGATTTGTTGAAAACTTTACCAAGGGACCTTTTAACAGGATCGTATTTCATCCGTTAAGAAATTGATTTTCATTTGTTGTATAAACCCTGAAGAACTCAGCGTAGCTAAACTCACCATCAAATTTTTAATCATTCTTATTTTTTTAAAAGTCTTTCAATGTTTTCAACATAATCCAGGGAGTCGTCAATGAAAAAGCTGAGTTCAGGAATTCCCTTAACCTGGTGTCTGATCCTTTTTGACAATTCATGTCTGATCCACTTGCTTTTTTCAAGGATGTGCTTTAACTGGTCCTCCTTATCTTTTCCCGGGAAAATACTCAGATAAACTTTAGCCAGGCCCAGATCAGGTGTAATATGTACAACTGTGACCGTAACTATCTGTCCATTGAAGAGTTTACGCGACTCTTTTTGAAACAATACGGCCAGTTCTTTCTGGACCAGACGGGCCACTTTTTTTTGTCTTGTAGATTCCATCTCTTTCTTTTTCTGAATGGCAAAAGTACTACTTTTAGCTGATATAATCCGGTTATTGGTCCGGCCTGCCTGGCCCCTTCTTTGTCCACCAAAGACTTGTTGAAGGTGGGGCTAAATTTGTCCACTGGACAAATTCTTAATGCTCGGTCCTATCCCGGAGGGATTGAAAGGAAATAGACAGGCATTAAAATGCCTGGAAATGTATGCATAACTGTAAACACATCCCGGAGTAGCCCGGAACTTAAAGCCGGGATTGGAGAAAAACAATTACGACGTGTCTGGGCTTCGCAACAATCAGGTTTTGACGGAGATTTTGCCCGGTGCAGGGATTGTGTGGTGGATTGCAAAATCTGTGACAAA
>CAYOFK010000047.1:0-17463 GCA_964403185.1 uncultured Rikenellaceae bacterium
CCTTTGGATTTATTTGCGATGTGAAAAATAAGTATGATAAGGCCCTTGAGGAGGCGCTTGATGAATAAACCCGCGGAACAGGAACTTGTACAACCTTACAAAAACTCAGAAGAGGGTAAAAAAAGTCAGGTTGAAGCAATGTTTGATAACATTGCCGGCAGGTATGACTTCCTGAATCATTTCCTGTCGCTGGGTATTGACAAGTCATGGCGGCGGAAAGCGATAGGGTTGTTAAAATCTTCAAAACCACAAACCATTCTGGATGTTGCTACGGGAACCGGAGATTTTGCCATTGCTGCGATGAAGCTGAATCCTGAAAAAGTGGTGGGGATTGACCTCTCTGAAAAAATGCTGGACATCGGGAGGGAGAAAATAAGAAAGAGAGGTTTGCAGGAAAAAATTGAATTGCTTCGTGGCGATTCTGAATACCTGGATTTTAAGGAGGCCTCTTTCAATGCGGCAATCGCAGCATTTGGGGTACGGAACTTTGAGAACCTTCCCGGGGGTCTTGAGGAGATGTTCAGGGTTCTGAAACCGGATGGACAGGTTGTGATCCTGGAATTTTCTCAACCTGGAAGCCGGTTCATCCGGGCTTTGTATTATTTATACTTTTTCAGAATTCTGCCGGCCTTCGGAAGATTGGTCTCAAAGGACCGTTTTGCCTATTCATACCTGCCGGAATCGGTTGGCAGTTTCCCATCGGGAGAAGGTTTTCTGAGTATTCTGGAGAAGACAGGCTTCAGCAGTTTAAAATGCCATACACTGAGTATGGGGATCGCCTGCATTTATACGGGCATGAAAGAAGCTCACAATAATAAGTCAGAATCGTAGTTTTTTACATAAAACAAACCGGACGGTGAAGCGGAGTATTCTTCTGATTATTATATCTGTTTTATGCGCATCAGCTTTTTCACAAAAGAAAAAGCCACAAAATGATGTAATCTACGATCAAAAACCTCTCCATTTTGGTTTTACGCTGGGGCTCAATGCTATGGATTTTACCTTATATCCGGCCGCCAGCGCCATGATGCCCGACTCCATCCTCCCGAATATGACCCTTTTGCATCCGGGGTTTAACATAAATATTGTGTCAAGCTTAAAGCTTACACAGCACATCAATTTCCGGTTCCTGCCAGGAATCAGTTTTGGTCAGCGCAGCATAAGTTATTATCAGGATGGTTCCCTGCTCCCTCAAAACCAAACTATTGAATCCTCTTTCCTGGAATTCCCGCTTATTTTCAAATACAAATCAGAACGTGTGAATAACTGGCGGCCATACTTAATAGGAGGGTTAAATTACCGGCTCGACCTTGCGGCCAAAAAGGATTATGATGACGCAAAAAACAGGTACCTCCGGTTGAAGCGTTCGGACCTGTATTTTGAAGTGGGTGTGGGGCTTGACTTTTTTCTCAGATACTTTAAATTTTCCACTGAATTAAAGTTCTCCGTTGGCACACGTGACATCCTGGTGCATGAACCATATCCGGCATTTCCACAATATGTCTCTTCCATTGATAAACTTAAATCGCGGATATGGATCCTGTCTTTTCATTTTGAGTAGATCCTTCCAACGGCTGATATTAAAACAGAACTTACCTGTATGGAATGTTTTTGGGCAGAACGATAGTCTGAGATCACCGTCCCCCTTCACTTCTTCTTCTGAGTTCTGAACATATGATCCCTGCTGCGGTGGCAACATTTAAAGATTCCATTGGTCGTGGCCTTTTGGTGGTTTTTGCAGGGATGGAAAGCCTCCGGTCAATAAGAGTATAAAGGTCCCGGGAAATCCCTCTGGACTCATTTCCGAGAACTAAGAGTCCGCCTGCCGGGAGGTTGACGCGGTAAAGGTTTTCTCCATCCGGGAAGGTTCCCATAACCGGAATGCCCTGTTCTTTGAAGGTCTTCAGGACCTCCTTCAAATCAATGTATAATACAGTGACATTTATAAAGCCGCTCATACTGGCCTGTATTACTTTAGGATTATATACATCTGCACAGGCTTCGGAACAAAGCATTGTCCTGATCCCGAACCAGCTCGCTGTTCTGATAATGGTGCCCATATTTCCCGGATCCTGAATGCCATCCAGAGCCAGAACAAGTTCCTGTTTATCAGGCGAAAAGGTGCCTGGTGAGGGTGGCATTTTTACAATAGCCAAAACCTCATGGGGGGTGGTCAGGTTGCTGATCTTTTTTAACTCACGATGCGAAACCTCATGAATGGTATTTACATTTTTCAGAAGCCCGGGTGCAATTTCAGCAAGCCACTCAGTTTTGGCAAACAGTTCCGGCACGGTCCGGTCTGAATGTAACAGATCTGCCACGATCTTATCACCTTCAACAACAAAACACCCGCATTCCCGGCGATTCTTTTTCAACCTTAATGACCGGATAAATTTTATTTTGTTGATAGTAATCATGTCCGTTGGGGTCCTGTAATTTGAATATCTTGTGTTACAAATTTAAGCGATTCCGTGAAATTCATCTGCCTGGTGAAAACTTTTTACAGAAGTCTCCGGGATTGCCGCTTGAAATGGTTCATACAAGATTGATTATATTTGCTTCATCTTATTCCTGACACAGAATTGAGAATATCTTTAAAAAATAAACCACCGGTTTCGAGGCGCACCTCAATTCTACTGATTTTTGCATTTGTTGCAAGTCAGTACGCGTGTAATTCTGTGAAGTATGTCCCTGAAAATCAGTATATTTTACAAAAGAATAAGGTGGTTAACTCCATGAAGCAGAAAATCGATAACAAGAATCTTAAAAATTTCATCAGGCAACAGCCCAATAAACGCATTCTGGGTTTAAGATTTCATCTTGGATTGTATAATCTCTCGAATCTGGAGAAGGATAAGGGCATGCATGCGTGGTTAAGGAAAGTGGGAGAAGCTCCTGTCATCTACGATAAAAATCAAAACAGAAGATCGATGGACCAGATAAGAATGTATCTGGAACGTAAAGGCTATTTTGATGCTGAAGTTTATGATACGGTGTTTCTCAATAAGAAAAAGGCACGTGTGGATTACATCATACATCCCAACGAAGCTTTCAGGATCAGAAATGTCACAAGTATTATTAAAGACACAATACTCATTCCTTATATCATGAGGGATACTGCCAGCAGTTTCCTGCAAAAGGGATCCGTTTATGATGTTGATGTTCTTGATGCCGAACGATCACGGATTGAAAAAATGTTAAAGGACCAGGGGTTTTATAAATTCCAGAAGGACCGGATCATGTATGTTGCAGACAGTGCTGTTGGTAAACGGCTCATCGATATTGAGTTGGTTATCGAACCACGCCTTGTACGGCCTGTGGACTTCGCACAAGGGCCAGCCTCTTATCAAAAATACCGTGTACGTAATGTGTACATTTTTGTTGATTACGATCCGGCTGAAGCACTGAGAAATCCAACTACCTACTATTCAGACCTTGACACTCTGAAGGAAGATGGCTATTATTTTGTTAAAAAGAATGTCAGATATCCGCTGAATAATATAACGGTTACCCGTGGCAATTATATCCTGCCCGGATCCATGTATACCCTTACCAATGTGCAGCAAACCAGGAAGCATCTGGGGGGCCTGAACATCATCAAACATGTGGATATCTTTTTTACAGAGGTGCCACAGCAACCCGGGGATACCGGCGCATTGCAAATTGACTGCCATATACAAATGGCCCAGAATAAAAAGCAGGCGTATTCCATTGAGCTGGAAGGAACAAATTCTTCAGGAAACTTTGGCGCCTCACTGAACTTTCTTTATCAGCACCGGAACTTGCTAAAAAGAGCGGAGGTGTTCAATCTTAAATTAAAATATGGTTATGAAGCGCTTCCAAGTGAAACTCAGGGCCTTGGAAGCATGAACGAAGTTGGGGTTGAAGGCGACATTGTGTTCCCGCGCTTTTTATTGCCATTTCTCAAAAAGCAGGATTTTGTAAAGAAATATGCTCCTAAAACAAGTCTGTTTACTGCTTACAATTACCAGAAACGGCCCGAGTATGAACGGAATACGGTTGTGGCAAATTTTGGTTACCACTGGCAGGGCAATGTTTATGCTTCACATATTGTTACACCCATCGACCTGAATCTGATAAAGTTGCCGTATATTGACAGCAGTTGGGCGGAACATATTGATACCACTTCCTACCTGGCTTACAGTTATAAGAATACCTTTATTGCCGGCCTGAGCTATAGTTTTATTTTTACAAACCAGGATATTCGCAAAAACCGGGATCACTATTTTCTGAGGTTTAATGTATCCACTTCCGGAAACTTCATCTCTGCCCTGGATCATGTCATTAATAAAAGCGCCCCCGGAACGGGCAGTGAGGTCTTTGGGATTCCCTATGCACAGTTTGTTGTTACGGATGTGGATTTCCGTTACAACATAATGATCAACGAGGGAAATTCCATTGTTTACAGGGGATTCTTCGGGGTGGGATTCCCCTACGGAAATTCCCAGGCCATTCCGTTCATCAAACAATATTATACGGGAGGCGCTAATGATATCAGGGCCTGGCCGGCCAGGAGCCTTGGCCCCGGATCGCATGTTGTTAAAGGTACCAACTTCTACAACCAGAGAGCCGACCTGAAGATCAATGCCAATATGGAATACCGCTTCAAACTGTTCTGGGTCCTGGAGGGAGCCCTGTTCCTGGATGCAGGGAATATATGGGCCGTGAGCCCTGAAGATGACCGCGAAGGCGCTCAATTCTCATTCAGGTCATTATTTCAGGACCTTGCTGTGGGTACCGGATTTGGAACCCGATTTGATTTTTCTTTTTTCATTTTCAGATTTGATTTCGGATTTAAACTGCGCGATCCCCAGGTGCAGACCGGCAGTCGCTGGATCATTGCCAATCCGGGATACCGGCTTCGGGATACGACCTTACACCTGGCCATTGGATACCCTTTTTAGACTCGCTGCCGCTCGTGGGGCTGTCTCAAAAGCAACCTAATGGCATCATTCCGTACTTGATATGTAATCTGACTTTTGATACAGCCCCCACCAAATGACCATCGCATAAACCCGGGCAGTTAGCTTTGTGCTATTTGATATAACTGATCTTCACCATGTTAGTGCGCCCCTTCATGTTCATGGGGATGCTTCCAAGATGCAGAACCATATCTTCTTCTTTAATGACTTGTTTTTCCAAGAGGATGTCGATGCTTTTTTCAATGGCCTCGTTGATATTGCTGTAGGTATCGATGAAGACAGGCCGGACGCCCCATAAAATAGACATGCTGTTCAGGATTTTCCTGTTATTTGTAAAACCATAGATGTCGGCACTGGGCCGGTGAGAAGAAATCCTGGAGGTTGTATATCCCGAATGTGTAAAGGTAACAATGGCTTTGGCGCCACTTTGCTCAGCCATCTGGCTGGCATGATTGCACAATGTTTCCGGGAGATAAGAGGGAGAGAACTCTGCCGGGGCATGTTTCCTGATGTAGTGGAATCCGTTTTTTTCGGTCCATGCAATGATCTGGTTCATATTCAAGATGACCTCGAGAGGGAATTTCCCCACGGAAGTTTCACCGCTGAGCATCAGGCAATCGGCCCCATCCAGAACGGCATTGGCCACATCATTTGTTTCCGCTCTTGTGGGCCGGAAATTATCGATCATGCTTTCCATCATCTGTGTTGCAATGATCACCGGCCGGGCACTGTTAATACACTTTTGAATGATGTTCTTTTGTATCAATGGCAATCTGTTCAGGGGTACTTCAACGCCAAGGTCTCCCCGTGCGATCATGATCCCATGAGAGGCTTCTATGATCTCATCTATGTCAGTCAGGGCTTCAGGTTTTTCAATTTTGGCGATCATCCTTGTGCTTTTTTTCTTTTTCCGGATGATGTCTTTAAGGTCCAGCATGTCCGTTGCGGATCTTACAAAGGACAAAGCAATCCAGTCGACATTCTGATCCAGTGCAAATTCTGCATCTGCAAGGTCTTTCTCTGTAATGCTCGGCTGAGAGATCCTGGTATCTGGAAAGTTCACGCCTTTCCTTGAGGACAGCGGCCCGCCATGTAATACAACAGCGGAAATACGGTTCTTTTTATTCGTTTTACGGACCTGAAGTTGGATCTTTCCATCGTCAATAAGTATGGAATCTCCCGGTTTTACGTCTTTTGCCAGTTCCGGGTAGCTGATGTAAAGATGGCTGGAGGTGCTGATACAAGGTTTCGATACCAGGTCGATTAAAGCGCCCTGTTCCAGATCGATCCTGTTGCCCTCAACCTCTCCAACCCGGAGTTTCGGACCCTGAAGATCAGCAAGAATGGCAACATTGGTGTGTAACTTTTTATTTAACTCCCGGATATTGTTGATCACCTTCAAATGTTCTTCATGACTGCCATGTGAAAAATTCAAACGGCAGAGATCAAGCCCCCCGGCGATCATTTTTTCAAGCATCTCAGTGCTGTTGCAGGCCGGCCCGATGGTGGCCATTATCTTTGTTTTTGTGTAGCTCATGTTGTGGAGGTTGGAGGGAAAAAACAGGTTTAATGCATGCTTTAAAATTAGTAATAAAAACCCGGATTTCCTTAGTTTGTTTGGGAAGTGTTTGTCGTAAATACTATTACGGTATGCTCATTTAGAATTACTGCAAAAAAATACATTAATGCATGTTTTTACCGATTAGAAAACTATTTTTGTGAGTTCAAAAGATTTTCTGAGAAGTATGATCCGGAACAATAACCTGTTTCGGATGACTGAAATTTTGCGTTATGATAGATTCTTCTAACAGAGACAGTTTCAGCAGTAAACTGGGTGTTGTTGCAGCAGCAGCAGGGTCGGCCATAGGCCTGGGTAACATCTGGCGTTTTCCTTACGTTGCAGGCGAAAATGGAGGAGGTGCATTTTTATTGATCTACCTTGGCTTTATTCTGATCATTGGGTTCCCGGTGATGCTTGCAGAGTTCACTATTGGCCGGAGAGCCCGGAAAAATGCGCTGGGTTCCTTTAAGAAACTGGCTCCGGGAACTCCCTGGTTTCTGGTCGGGCTAATGGGAATAGGAGCCGCATTTTTTATCCTTGCTTTTTACAGTACCATAGCAGGCTGGACTCTTGAATACCTTTTGCAAGCCATTACAAATGGCTTTAACGGACAATCAGCGGTTCAGTTAAAAGCTACTTTTGAAGGCTTTCAGGCGGCTCCGGTCAGACCTGTATTCTGGCAGCTTATTTTCATGTTCCTGACAGCTTATATCGTATATTCCGGGGTGAAAAAAGGCATTGAAAAATACACCAAGATCCTGATGCCGGTTCTGGTCATTCTGATCATTATTATGAGCATTCGCTCACTCACCCTTCCCGGGGCACGGGGTGGCATTGAATTTTTATTCAACCCTGATTTTTCCAAGATTACGTGGTCTGTGGTCCTTGATGCACTTGGACAGGCAGCCTTTTCACTGAGCATAGGCATGGGGACACTCATCACTTATGGTTCGTATATTCAGAGAAGCAATAACCTTCCGCTTACAGCGTTTCAGGTTTCTGCAGCAGACACCCTGATTGCCGTTCTGGCAGGTGTGATGATCTTTCCGGCTGTATTTGCATTTGGAATAGACCCGGCAGAAGGATTTGGATTGGTGTTTATTGTCCTTCCGAATATTTTTGCACAAATGCCAGGCGGCTATATTTTCTCAATTTTATTCTTTATACTCCTGGCGATTGCCGCACTTACTTCAACGGTTTCTGTACTTGAAGTTGTGGTTGCCTATTTTTCTGAAGAGTTGAATATGTCCAGAAAGAAAGCCACAATATTGGGTGCCAGTGGAATATTTATCCTTGGGATATTTGCCACACTTTCTTTTGGGCCATTAAATGATTTGCAATTCCTGGAGCGGACCATTTTTAGTTGGTTTGATTTCCTTTCGGCCAATGTATTGTTACCGGTTGGTGCGATTTTTATTGTGATTTTTGTAGGCTGGCACTTGAAAAAGAAAAATGTTTTGGATGAGATATCCAATCAGGGTGCACTAAAAGTGAAACTGATCAATGTATTTATGATCATTGTAAAGTTCATTGCCCCAGTGGCCATTGCTGCAGTATTTATATACGGCCTGGGAATCATTTAATTTATCAATTCCGTTCTTTTGAGAGGAAAACAAATTTATATTCTTCCGCTTGTCTTTTTTTTAACTCCGGCAATCAGCCAGGCACAGGATGGTGCAGGATTCAGTGAGAAGGTGAACCGGACCTTTGAACCCATGGTGGCCTTTCTCGATAAAGTATTTTTCTGGGATCCGTTTCAGGCTGTGGGCATTGATCCTGGCACCAAAGTTCCCCTGATCGTAATTTGGCTGGTAGTATCTGGTATTTGGTTTACCTTCAAGATGGGTTTTATTAATATCAGGGCTTTCAAGCATTCTCTTGACCTGATCCTGGGCCGGTACAGCAAACCTGGAGAGAAAGGACAAGTCACCCATTTCCAGGCTCTTACAACAGCCCTTTCAGCCACGGTAGGGTTGGGAAATATTGCAGGTGTTGCAGTGGCCATAACTATTGGCGGACCCGGAGCAACCTTTTGGATGATCGTTGCGGGGTTTTTCGGCATGACCCTGAAGTTTGCGGAATGCACCCTGGGGGTTAAGTACAGGCGCATAGATGACAATGGGAAAGTTTCAGGCGGCCCCATGTATTATCTTGTTGAGGGACTTAAAAGCAAGGGTCTTCTGTGGGTTGGCAGGGTGCTTGCTGTCACCTATGCCCTGGTGATCATTGGGGCAACCATGGGTGGAAACATGTTTCAGACCAACCAGGCTGTTGCCCAACTGACGGGCGTTATTCCCGGATTGGAGAAATGGTCTCCCGTGCTGGGACTGGGGATCAGTGTTCTGGTTGGATTGGTTGTGATTGGGGGGATTAAGAGCATCGGCAGGGTAACCAAAACCATTGTTCCTTTTATGGCATTACTGTATATCGGAGCTTCTCTTGTAATCATCATTATGAACATTGACCGGGTTGGGGAGGTTTTTGCATTGATCCTTAGAAGTGCTTTCGAGATGGACTCCATTAAAGGGGGCATCGTTGGAGTATTGATCACAGGTTACCGGAGGGGCGCATTTTCAAACGAGGCCGGTCTTGGAACTTCATCCATTGCCCATGCCCCTGCCAGAACAAATGAGCCTGTGAATGAGGGGATTGTGGCCCTTATGGAACCTTTCATTGACACCATGGTTATTTGTACAATGACCTCGCTGATTCTTATATTTTCCGGGCTTTATGAAAATCCCGGCACACTTGAGGGAACCCAACTGACTTCCGCAGCTTTTAAAACAGTGTTCCCGTGGTTCCCATACCTGCTTATAATTGCCATATTTTTCTTCGCATATTCCACCATGATTTCATGGTCATACTACGGAATCCAGAGTTTTGACTTTTTGATTGGCAACCGGCTGGATTCCACTGGAAAGACAAACTGGGCCAGGAATGCCTTTATCTTTGTACTTCTGGTGTGTGTAATAATCGGAGCCAGTTTGCAACTCATGACCGTTATAAACTTCCTTGACATGATGATGTTGACAATGGCATTCCCGAATATTATAGGATTGTTCTTTATGGCCTCTGATGTTAAGAAGGATCTGAGAGCCTATATGTTAAAACTGAAAGACGGGTCGATCGTCAGAACGAGATGATGCCCTTTTCTTTTTTCCAGTCTGGTTTTTATTGGTTAACTTGTATTACGGATTTGCAAGATCATGTCGCGTCCAAACCTGAAAGAATACTTCCATTTTACCAGGGGCCAACAGCGTGGGGCCCTCATGTTGTTTATAATCCTTTTGGGCGCTCTTGTCACAAGGTTTATCGTTTCCTATCAAAAGGATGCTACGGAAGGCGATTTTTCGGAATTTGAAGTTTTGGTCCGCACATTGGAAGGCCAGTCTTTGCAAACAGGGATTGGAACCGATACAGCATCCGTCCCTGTTGTGAATTCAAACCCAAGACCTTATGTTCTTCAACCGTTTGATCCCAACCTGGTTGCCAGGAAGGAATTATTAAACATGAGGTTGCCCGGCAGACTTGTGAATGCCTGGGTCAATTACAGGAACGCGGGAGCAATATTTTTTGCCGCAGATGATCTGAGAAGGATATATGGAATGGATTCATTAATATTCGAACGTTTGCTTCCCTTCCTGGTATTTGAAAATCCGGAGGCTTCTCAGCCAGCATATGTCCCGGTGAGATCTCCGGATCCTGAAAAACCACTGTTGAGGATTGAACTGAACGGGGCTGATTCCGTAGAATTATTAAGGGTCTGGGGCATTGGTCCCGTTTTTGCCTCCAGGATTATCAAATACAGGGACCTTCTGGGCGGATACTTCCGGCTTGAACAATTACAGGAGGTTTATGGCATGAAGAAGGAGGCTTTTGACACCATTAAGAAGCAGCTGGCCATTGATACCACAGGTATCAGAAAAATGGATCTGCTGACCGTATCGGAATATCAATTGAGAAAACATCCCTACCTGGATGCATATCAATCAAAGGCCATTGTAAGTTTCCGCAATTATTATAAAGGTAATTTCACCTTGCTTCAGCTGGCAGAACAGAATTTGATACCGGCAGAAACTTATAATAAAGTACGGCCATATTTTTTCCTGGGAGATTCCGGCAAATAACGTGTAAAATGACAGGTCTTGAAAACGGGAGTTTAAAGTATTGATGTAAGTCTTTGGTAAAGTGAAAACATTTTCTTATATTTAGAATGACAATATTGGTATTCTGAATAATTCTGATGGTACATGGGTAACACCTAAATAGCTTCATCTTAAAAGGTCCGGAAGGGGCTTTTTTTTAATTATTTTTTGAAATATGTTTTTCAATGCCTAAATTTGCGCCTCAATTAAAATCAGCTTATGATAGTTATTCCAATAAAAGAGGGTGAAAACATTGAGCGGGCTCTGAAGAAATTCAAGAGGAAGTTCGAGAAAACCGGCGTTGTGAAGGAGCTTAGAACAAGGCAGGCATATATCAAACCTTCCATCAAAAGAAGGGAAGAAAAGAAAAAAGCCATTTACGTCCAGAAGATTCATCTCGACGAGGAATAGACTCTTCCGTATCCGGATCATTAAGTCGAAGTTTGGTACGTTCCCCGTTACAGTTGGAAAAGGGTAGGGGTTTCGTTGATGAATAATATAAACAACTTTCTGAATTTCATTGAGTTTGAAAAGCGGTATTCAAACCATACATACCGCTCCTACAGAACCGATCTTTTACAGTTCCAGCGGTTTTGCCATTCCAAAGGTCTGTCGGGTCCTGAAGAAGCCTCCCACAAACTTATCCGCACATGGGTGGTCATGCTGATGGATGAAGGCCGGTCAGCGAAAACGGTAAACCGGAAAATATCTTCACTGAAGTCCTTTTATAAGTTTTTACTCAGGGAGGGAACCCTTTCCGAAAGTCCAATGGATCGTGTAGTGTCTCCAAAAAATGAAAAAAACCTGCCGGCTTTTGTCGGGGAAGCATCCATGGATGTGCTGCTGGATCAATGTGATTTTGGGAGCGACTATTCGGGAGTTCGGAATAAACTGATAGTTGAGATGCTTTATGTGACGGGCATGCGGCGTGCCGAACTCATCCATTTAAAAGTCGGGGATCTGTATCTGGAAGAGCTCCGGATTAAGGTGCTTGGGAAGCGCAACAAGGAGCGGCTGATACCTGTTTCGAAAGTTTTTGCAGAAACCCTGGCAGGCTATCTTGATATCCGGCGAAAGCAATTTCCTGACGGCCACGAAACATTGTTTCTGACAGATAAAGGAAGCCCTGTTTATCCTGAAATGGTGTACCGCGTGGTACGGAAATACCTTCAGTTGGTTACCACACTGGAAAGTAAGAGTCCGCATATTTTGCGGCATAGCTTTGCCACTCATATGTTAAATAAAGGGGCTGATATCAATGCCATAAAGGAACTTCTTGGGCATGCCAATCTTTCGGCCACACAAATATACACTCACAATACATTTGAGAAGTTAAAAAAGATTTATAAACAAGCTCATCCGCGAGCTTAAAATTCAGGAGGTTAAACCATGCAAATTCAGATTCAATCTGTGCATTTTGATGCTGATAAAAGGTTGTTGGATTTTGTTGACCAGAAGGTAAAGAAGCTGGTTCAATATAACGATCATATTTTGGGCGCTGAAATTTTCCTGCGTCTGTCAAAGTCAGGAAATTCTGAAAACAAAATTGCAGAGATAAAGTTGAATATACCTGTAAATCCCCTATTTGCAAAGAAACATAGTAAAACATTCGAGGAGGCCATTGACCTCACTGTGGATGCTCTTAAAAAACAAATTACCAGGCAGAAAGAAAAGCTCCGTGGCGTATGAAAAAAATCCAAAAGTATTTTTTGTGTTATAAATTTTATTTTCATACATTTGCAGACCGATTTTTCAGGGTAAAATCCGGGTCGGAGTTCTTTGTTATTTGCCGATGTAGCTCAGTTGGTCAGAGCAGCTGATTTGTAATCAGCAGGTCGTGGGTTCGAATCCCTCCATCGGCTCCTGATGAGTTGATGAGAAATCACAATAAACCGGGGAGATACCAAAGTGGCCAACTGGGGCAGACTGTAAATCTGCTGGCATACGCCTTCGCAGGTTCGAATCCTGCTCTCCCCACTTAAATTACCAGTGGGGTGGTCAAAGGTGTTGGAATCGGAGATAGGGTGTAAGCGGGAGTAGCTCAGTTGGTAGAGCATCAGCCTTCCAAGCTGAGGGTCGCGGATTCGAATTCCGTCTCCCGCTCAATTCGCCGATGTAGCTCAGTGGCAGAGCGCATCCTTGGTAAGGATGAGGTCACGGGTTCAACTCCCGTCATTGGCTCAAGGAAAAGGAAATTGAATTTATAATAAAAATAGGAATCCATTAATAATTAATTATTGCAATTATGGCAAAAGAAAAATTTGAAAGGTCAAAACCTCATGTCAATATCGGAACCATTGGTCACGTTGACCATGGAAAAACTACTTTGACATCTGCTATAACAATGGTATTAGCCAAGCAAGGTCTTGCTACTGTCAAAGATTTTGATTCCATCGATAATGCTCCTGAAGAAAAAGAAAGGGGCATTACCATCAATACAGCGCACGTTGAATATGAAACTGTAAACAGACACTATGCGCACGTTGATTGTCCCGGTCACGCTGACTATGTTAAGAACATGGTTACCGGAGCTGCCCAAATGGACGGTGCCATACTTGTGGTTGCCGCTACTGATGGTCCCATGCCACAAACACGTGAACACATCCTTCTGGCACGCCAGGTAAATGTTCCTAAAATTGTTGTGTTCCTGAATAAAGTGGATATGGTTGATGATGAAGAATTGATCGAACTGGTGGATATGGAAGTCCGTGAACTTCTGACCTTCTATCAGTTTGATGGCGACAATACTCCTGTGATACAGGGGTCGGCGCTGGGTGCCATGAATGGTGAAGCAAAATGGGAAGAAAAAGTGACGGAATTAATGGAGGCTGTTGATACATTCATTCCCATTCCTCCCAGGGATATTGAAAAGCCATTCCTGTTGCCCGTGGAAGACATATTCTCTATTACCGGACGCGGAACTGTTGCTACCGGAAGAATTGAAACCGGGATTGTGAATACAGGTGATGAATTGGAAATCATAGGTTTGGGTGCCAATAAGAGAAAAACTGTTTGCACAGGTGTTGAAATGTTCCGTAAAATCCTGGATCGTGGTGAAGCCGGGGATAATGTTGGTCTGCTGCTCAGGGGTGTTGATAAGAATGAAATCAAGCGTGGCATGGTGCTGGCACCACAGGGGTCCATTACGCCCCACACCAGGTTTAAGGCTGAGGTGTACGTATTGAAGAAAGAAGAAGGAGGCCGTCATACACCTTTCCATAATAACTACAGACCCCAGTTCTACCTCAGGACACTTGATGTGACTGGTGAGATCACTCTTCCTGAAGGAACTGAAATGGTCATGCCCGGTGATAACGTTACCATCACTGTAAACTTGATCTACCCTGTGGCTATCAACAAAGGTCTGCGTTTTGCGATCCGTGAAGGAGGAAGGACCGTTGGAGCCGGTCAGGTAATTGAGATTGTTGAATAAACAGTCTGCTGATCGCATAGCAATAGAATTACACGACACCTTCAGGGTTGATCAAATAATTTGATCGGCCCTGACTTGTAGTAAAACGACACGGGTGTAGCTCAGCTCCGATTTTCAGCAAATCTGTGATTTGCGTAGAAAATCGAGAGTCCTCGAAACAGTTTCAAAATCGAAGATTTTGTCTGTTTCGGGATTGGCGGAGTACTATTTAGTTTAATGTATATAAAAAGTTGTTGAAATTAGATACGGGTGTAGCTCAGTTGGTAGAGCACTGGTCTCCAAAACCAGGTGTCGGGCGTTCGAGTCGCTCCTCCCGTGCTAAGTACAAATGCAATGAAACTGAAATCTTACTTTACGGAATCTTACAATGAACTGATGCATAAGGTAACCTGGCCAACGTGGACCGAGTTACAGAGCAGTTCAATTGTTGTGATGATCGCATCTGTGATCATCTCTCTGATCATTTTCGCCATGGATTTCACCTTTGAAAAAATCATGAATTTTGTTTATTCAATGTTTTATTAAGAGTATTGGTAATGGCTGAAAATGAATTCAAGTGGTATGTCCTGAGAGCTATTGGCGGGAAAGAGAAACAGGTGAAAGAGTATATCGATAGTGAGATTTCCAGGCTCAACCTTGAAAAATATATCGCTCAGGTGTTGATTCCTACAGAAAAGGTGTACCAGATCAGAAGCGGGAAAAAGATCAGTAAAGAACGGAACTTTTTCCCGGGATATGTGTTGATTGAGGCGGCCCTGCTTGGTGAGATACCGCATATCTTAAGGAACATCCCAAATGTTATGGGGTTTCTGGGAACTCAGGGTGGAGAACCCATCCCTTTAAGACAGACTGAAGTGAACAGGATTCTTGGGAAAGTCGATGAACTGGCAGCCAGCGAAGAGGAAATTAATGTTCCGTTTTTTGTGGGCGAATCAGTAAAAGTTATTGATGGCCCGTTTAACAGTTTCACCGGGATCATTGAAGAGGTCAATGATGAAAAAAAGAAGCTGAAGGTTATGGTAAAGATATTTGGACGGAAAACACCACTGGAACTGAGCTTTATGCAGGTTGAAAAAGAATGAAATTCAAATTGACACAGGAAAAAGCCGGTAGTTATAATAATTATAATGCTTCCTGAATAACCACCGGTTGATAAATCAAATAAATGTAGAAACCAAAATTAGTTATGGCTAAAGAAGTTGCTGGAATCATAAAATTGCAGATCCGTGGTGGTGTTGCCAACCCATCTCCACCAGTTGGACCTGCTTTGGGTGCCAAGGGTGTGAATATTATGGAGTTTTGTAAACAATTCAATGCCAGAACTCAGGATAAAATGGGGAAAATTATCCCCGTTATTATCAATGTGTACTCTGATAAGTCTTTTGATTTTGTTACAAAAACCCCTCCTGTGGCCGTTCAGTTACTGGAAGCAGCAAAACTCAAGTCTGGTTCGGCCGAACCAAACAGAGATAAAGTTGCTTCTGTAACATGGGACCAGGTACGGAAAATTGCTGAAGATAAGATGACGGATCTGAATGCCTTTGAGGTGAACTCAGCAATGAAGATGGTTGCCGGTACAGCTCGCAGCATGGGAATTACTGTTAAAGGTGAGTTCCCGGCTAATTAAATAATTAATTGCATATAGTACGATGGCAAAAATATCGAAAAACAGAAAAGCAGCTTTGGAGAAGATCGAAGGGAGTGCACAGTATACACTGTCTGATGCGGCAAATCTGTTGAAGGAAACTTCAACCACTAAATTTGACGCCTCAGTGGACATCGATGTCAGGCTTAGCGTTGACCCCAGGCAATCGAACCAGATGGTTCGTGGTGTGGTCACACTTCCCCACGGAACGGGCAAGGAAACCAGAGTGCTGGTTCTTTGTACCCCGGAAAAGGAAACTGAAGCCAAGGAAGCCGGGGCCGATTACGTGGGTCTGGATGATTATATTGAGAAGATCAAATCGGGATGGACCGATATGGATGTGATCATTACCATGCCCCCTGTAATGGGGAAAGTCGGACCAATCGGAAGGATCCTCGGACCCCGTGGCCTGATGCCAAATCCCAAAAGTGGTACTGTTACTATGGATATAGGAAAAGCCGTTAAGGAAGTGAAACAGGGAAAAATTGATTTTAAAGTGGATAAGTTCGGAATCATACATACCTCGATTGGAAAGGTTTCTTTTGAGGCTCAGAAAATCGTTGACAATACCAGAGAGTTCATATCCATTGTAAATAAATTGAAACCTGCTTCTGCCAAAGGCACCTATATCAAGAGTATTTTTCTCTCAAGCACTATGGGCCCGGGTCTTAAAATTGACGCCAAGGCTTTCGATGAATAATTAATCGAATTAATAAGTGTGTTATGACACGTGAAGAAAAAAATCAAATAATTGATAAGCTGACTAAAAGTATTAACGGTACAAGACACTTTTATCTGGCCGATATCTCCAACCTGAATGCAAATGAAACAAGCTTGCTCAGAAGGAAATGTCATGAGAAAAAGATCAGGTTGTTGGTTGTTAAGAATACGCTGTTGAAAAAGGCCCTTGAACAAGCCGATGGAGAGTATGATGACCTTTCTCAGGTTTTAAAAGATGCCACATCCATTATGTTTACAGAAACAGGGAATGTGCCTGCAAAACTCATAAAGGAATTCAGGAAAGATCATGACCGTCCCGTCTTAAAAGCCGCATTTGTGGAGAAATCACTTTATTTGGGTGATGAAAATCTTGAAATGCTGTCAGCATTGAAATCGAAAGACGAATTGATTGGAGATATTATTGTACTCCTCCAGTCACCTTTGAAAACTGTGATCTCTCAGCTGCAGTCAGGCGGTCAGACCTTGTCAGGCGTATTGAAAACATTATCAGAAAAAGAAAATTAAAAGATTTAATAATTTATTAAAACCACAAAAACAATGGCAGATTTAAAAAAGTTTGCAGAAGAATTGGTCAACCTTTCAGTCAAAGAAGTAAATGAGTTGGCCGGCATCCTTAAGGATGAATACGGGATTGAACCAACAGCCGCAACAGTTGCAGTTGCCGGTCCTGCATCCGGTGGGGAAGCTGGAGCAACTGAAGAGAAAAGCAGTTTTGACGTGATTCTGACAGCTCCGGGTGGCGCCAAACTACAAATTGTCAAGCTTGTAAAAGAACTTACAGGACTTGGGCTGAAAGAAGCAAAAGGAGTTGTTGATTCTGCTCCCGCTCCGATTAAGGAAGGCATTTCAAAAGAAGAAGCTGATGCATTAAAATCTCAGTTAGAAGAAGCCGGAGCAGAAGTTGAACTTAAATAACAGAACCATATCTGTGTCTTTATCAGGTTTGGAGTTCCGAATAAAACGGAATTCTAAACCTTCTTGATACCATATTCAAT
>CAYOFK010000048.1:0-14157 GCA_964403185.1 uncultured Rikenellaceae bacterium
TTAAATAATCGTCCCTTATGCATGGGATATATTCCCGGGCTTGCAGTACTTTACTTATTTATGAGCCAAATCCTGTTATCCCTACCGCCTTTGATTACAGTATTACCCAATGCTCCTTCGGGACAATACACATTGTTGGTCGGTTCCCTTAATGAATGTGGAGGTGGAACTGCTTTTAATGAAGGATTTGAAATCGGGATTCCGGATTATTGGGGTAATTGTGAATCGGCAGGAGGTGGTGGTGGATGGCTGTTTGGCATGTCGCCTAACCCGGCAGATAATACACTGGAAATCACAGCAGAGCCGGATCCATTGGCTAAAGCCGAAGACATGAGTGAAACATACGAAGTGAAAATATACAACACTTTAAAGATGCCTGTGTACCAGTCAATAAAAACCAGTGAACCCACTCTAAGGATAAACCTTACGAATTTTAGAGAGGCCATCTACTTTGTTTACTTCATTGCAGGTAAGGATATTGTTATAAAGCAGTTGGTTATTAGCCGGTAATATCAATATCCCCCGAATGCTTCCTGTTTATTAGCTGCCATAGGCAAAACCTCTTCTTTGTTGTATGAAGCGATTTAAAAAATCGCTCTACAGAGAGCAGGGGAAAATTCCAAATCTCAAATACTAAATTCCAATCGAATGAAGTCCGGTTTCCGGCTCGTAGCCGGGCTCCGGCTGAGCGTGGAGGAAACAGGCCTTAATTCTCCTGTTTTGTGTAATGCATGACCCAGAACCACCAATTCTGAATTTTAAAACTGCCGCAGGCAGTGTATCTGTTTGCCAAAGTCGTAAGACTCTGGAATAAAAAAGAACAAATTAATGAGTTCCAGAGGAACGAAATGCTCTATGTTAAAAGAATTTCAGAAGGTATTCTTCTTCAAAGGCAATTCCATAATGAAGATATATTTGTGAGTAAGTATTAGGCACTGTTCAGGTTTATCGATTTTGTCAGTCTTTAAAGGTACAAAATCATACCGTTCCTACGGAACTTCATTTTCTTTTATCTCCGAAAAAGGGACTCACATCCCTCGTTGTAACATATTATCCCTATGGGATATATTTCAGTTGCTCGCTCTTACTTCGATACAAATTAAATAGTAAAACAAATTCAGAATTTTAAAACTACTATAGACAGTGTATCTGTTTAGTGCAACGCATGACCCAAAACAACCAACTCTTATATAGCAACAACCAGTTTATCAGGTGTTTATAATTTCATGATTTCTCTCTTGCACAAAACAGGCGTGGGGCAACAGGCTTTAATTATTCAATGATCACTTCATCCACAAAGATCCAGGCTTTTCCACCTGCGCCCTGATGCCAGGGTGGACATTTCCCTATATTTTTAGCATGAATTTTGACATATTTCGCTGTTTGCCTTGAGCCTGTATATTCAAAATCCTTCACCAGTGTACCCCCTTCCTGCTCTGAGACATCATTGGCCACCCTGCCCAGGGAAGTATAATTCGCACCGTCTTCAGATACAAAAAACTCAACCCACTGTGGCATAAATATCCAGGAAGGATTCCGCTGAAGAGATCCAAGTGTAATCCTTGAGATCTCTTTGGATTCACCCATATCTATAATCACTTCCATATCCGTTCCCTCAAAGCCCTGCCAGTGCCCGTCTGAATAATTTTTTGATCCTTTGATCCCGTCAACCAAGGCAAAATCACCACCGGCCGCATATTTCGTACTATATCCGGATATATACTGCACCTTTTTTCCTGCACCCAAATGGATGTTGATCTTCTGAGTACTGATCTTCCCCGCGATTTCACCCTCCCGGAAAATGGCCGCACTAACCATTGTCGTACTTTCAACTTCGAATGGTTCCTTATAAATTTCAGATTGTTCATCCGGTTCAGATCCTTCGAGCGTATAATAAATCACGGGATTCTCCTGTTCACTGGAAAGTGTGACCATAACTTTCCCTTTTTCAGGATCAAATTGTGCAGCCATATTCACCTGGAAACTCCCTTCAGAGTAGTTCCATCCCAAAAGGTCGAACCTGTGGTACAGTTTATCCAGGTGTGAATTGAAACGATTCCAGTCCCTGGACATTTCAGGTGACCAGACCACCTCACTAAGGGCGGTCATCCGGGGCAAAACCATATACTCTGCATGCACTCCTGTGGTTACATATTCGGTCCACAAATTCGCCTGAGCGCCCAATATGTGTTTCGCTTCATTACTATTCAATACTGCCGGTACCGGTTCAAACGAATACACTTTTTTGAGGGTTGTGTAGCCTCCTATTGCGGTCGGTTCCGTTGCGGGATCGGCCTGATAGTGGTCGAAATAACAATGTGTCCCCGGAGTCATCACCACATCATGACCCATTCTTGCAGCAGCAATGCCACCATCCATACCCCTCCATGACATAACTGCAGCTTCCTCAGCCAGGCCCCCCTCAAGTATCTCGTCCCAACCTATAAGTTTTCGTTCATGGGCATTCAGAAATTTTTCAATGCGTTTTATAAAATAACTCTGGAGCTCCTCAACATCTGATAATTTCCCGGATTTAATCCGTTTTTGACAATCGGCACAACGTTTCCATTCCATTTTGTTGGCTTCATCTCCGCCAATGTGTATATATTCTCCGGGGAACAGTCCCATTACCTCAAGAAGTACGTCTTCCAGAAAAGTAAACGTACTTTCTTTTCCGGCACAAAAGATATCTGTAATGGGCCATACACCACCGGGAGGAACTTTAAACGGCCCTCCGGTACAGGAGAATTCAGGATAAGCCGCAAGTGCCGCTGTGGTGTGTGCCGGCATTTCAATCTCCGGTACAATGGTGACATAGCGGTCGCTCGCATAGGCCACGATCTCTTTGATGTCCTCCTGTGTAAAGAAGCCCCCGTACGCGGTTTTTTCTCCCGGTTGTTGAGGAGTCCGGTCATTCCATGCCTTACCTTCACGTTCAACCCTCCATGCACCAATTTCCGTGAGTTTCGGATACTTCTTAATTTCGATCCGCCAGCCCTGGTCGTCGACAAGGTGCCAGTGAAAAACATTCATTTTATGAAATGCGATCATGTCGATATACCTCTTTATGAACTCTTTGGGAAAAAAATGCCGGCTGACATCAAGATGCATGCCGCGCCACGGAAATCTTGGGTAGTCGGTTATATCCAGAACCGGGATGGTCCAATTGATACCTTCTACTACTGAAGCGGATTCAATCCCGGGAGGCATTAATTGCCGCAGGGACTGCACTCCGTAAAACAGGCCATTTCCCTCCGAAGCCGAGATCAGCACCCTGTTTTTCATAACATTCAGACGATACCCTTCCAATCTGTACCCGGGATCATCTTTTTGAAGAAAAACAATACCTCTGCGGGGTGGCACACTTCCTTCATAAGTGCTGATCTCAAAATGCAGGCCTGTGGGAACTTCAACCATCTCCTTAAAATAATCTGCCACTACCTGTTGTTCTTCATTTCCGGTCTGTACCCAGATAATATTCCTGGAAGAGAATGTAAAACATCCGGCCGCTTTTGTGAATTTTACAGGTTGTGGTATTACATTCACAACACAGGAATCCTGCACTTCCTCAGTACATTGTACGCACATAAAAACAAGCGCAACTGGAATTACGAAATACCTTTTGATCATTGTTAGATTAAATTATTGTTTATCATTGTTATCCGGGGAAAATCAAAAATAGAGAAATTTTGAATCAAGCCCCTGAATTTCTCGCCGGATTAATGTAGATCGACTCTCTGAGTCGATTGCGTTTCAAAGAAACGCTCATGCCGGATAATTTACAAGCGACTTGTAAAGTCGCTCTACAGGCATTGCGGATTGATTTTCAGCATGTTTGCTTTATTCGACCTGCGAGGTTTTGAAAACCTCGCAGGTCTTGCAGAAAGTCCGGTTTCCGGCTCCCGGCCAGGCTCCGGCTGAGCGCGGGGGATCTTGCTCCGGTTTTATTCGTACCCCGAACTCCAAGCCGGGGCACGAACCCGCCATAGCTTGAGGTTTTTTTTATTTTATTATTATTTCATCACAAAAGATCCATGCTTTGCCTCCGCTTCCCATATGCCAGTCAGGACATGTACCGATGTTCCCGGCATGAACCTTCACATACCGCACTTCAACAGGTTCGGTTAACAGGTCATATTTTTTTATTTGCACTTCCGCATCCTGAAGAGCAACCCTGTTTTCAATAGATCCTAATTCCGTAAAGGTAGTACCGTCCAGGGATCCAAAAAACGATATATGTTCCGGCATAAAAATCCATTGACGTATATCCTGAAGGAAGTTGATCTCAATAAGCTCAATGGTTTCTGTTTTGCCAAGATCAATCACAGCCTCAAGGTCATTCTCTTCAAATCCCTGCCATACGTGATGAAAGTCTGATGTACCCTGTAATCCATCAGTTAGTGCATTATCTGAGCCACCTGTATATTTTTCACTGTAAGGCCAGGTTAAGCGGACAGGTTTTTCATAGCCCAGGTGCATTTCAAGGCCTTTTTCCAGTAACCGGCTGAACTCTACAAAGTAATCATCGGGAGTAAGGTTCCATTCCTTCAGGCGGCTGATACCATTCCTGTCGCAATCAGCTTTGAATTCATCAAGCATAAACCAGGTCTCCGGTTTTACAGACCATTTCCCGTTATTATTCACAAATATCCCATGTTCCGATTTTCCTTCAATTCTTGATAATTCCAAAACGGCGTAACTCAACGGAAGCCTTGCATTCTTAACTCTTTCCAGATATCCGGGTGCATCTGCTGTGGTTTCTTCTGCCAAATCAAATATCCTGCTGTATTCGTTTATTAAATCCCACGAAAGGTAGCCTCCGGGATGGTCCGCAGGACCTCCGAAAATCCATAGGCCGGCACCTGATTCATCAAGTGCCTCATGCATCAGATCGATATATTCCCGGATGTATGGTCCGGCAGGACCGTAATAACCATTCAGAAAACCATCCATCAGGACGTCCATATCCAGCCAGGGATCCCAAAGCAGCTTTGCAATGAGATAGGCCCGGAGTTCAGAAAATTCCCCGCCTGTTTCCCGGTTGCCCTGTTGAAACATAGCAGTGGCCCCCATATTCGCGAAATATTGAATGTTTGGTTGCAGTACCCTTAAATTCGGGAAGGGACTGAGCAGGTTTTCAAACTGAATCACATAATCCCATACAAGGATGTTTGATGTAAGGGCACTCCAGTCCTCCAGGTCTTTCCTGAATAAGATACTGCTTGTATCGTCTGGGATTGGAACACTTCTGTTGCATTCAATACTGCAAAACATAATATTCAGGTTGGGTTCCGGCACAATATGTTTGGGCGCTGCCCGTGAATACTGGTACGCCAGTGTGGAAATGGTTTTTTCCGGAAATTCCCTGGCCACCTGGTTGACAAAATGTAACAGTGTACCTGACGGGCCACCATAAAGAGAATCCAATGCCCGGCAATCCGGGCAGGTGCAGTACTGGGTGTTGTCATTCTGGCTCACAGACCAGTATTGTGCTTCTGGATTTTTCCCAATTTCAGTCCGGAGATTATTAATAAGTTCCTTCTGCATATTTTCGTTTGATAAGCAGAGCTGAGTGTAGGAAGTCCGTTTACCCTTTCTTTCGGCAAAGTACTCCGGATGATCTTCGAAGTATTGTTCAGGAGGGATCAGGCGCTGAAAAGTATGCACCCACATGCCCCAGTCAGATCTATGGTTATCGGCTTTCAACCAATTTGCGAAGTCTTCATTATCAAGAATTCCGGCATAATACGTCTCTCTGAATTTGAAATACGGAACCTGTTTTTCCGACACCCGGGGCAACAGGACGGTATCGGATTGGGGAACCATTCTGGCATCTGATGCATACCATCGAAAACCAAGGAATTTCTCAAAAAATGAATCCACCCCGTACAGGAGGCCTTTCCCTGGCCCTCCGCTGATCATAAGGGTTTGTCCACGGGTTTCAATTAGAAAACCATCCTGTCCCAGTTCTAACCCGGAAGCAGGATCCTCTGTTTGGAGTACAATGGAAAATTCAGCGGTTTTTTTCCGGGATTGTTCTATGGGAAGATTAAATCCGGTGCATTCCCTGAACAGGTTCTGAAAAGCTACAGCCGCCAGTTTTTCCTGTTCCCCGGGCTTTTTGTTTAAGACAATCCGGTACTCCGATGTTCCATCAAGATATAAGGCCAGGGAGTCCTGGCCAACAACCCAAACTGCATTGATACTAAAGATGAGTAAAGTGAAGAATAGAATTCCGGATTTCATACGTTTAAGAATTTATATTTTTCTGATCTCTGTAGAGCGATTTTTTAATCGATTAATATTCCCGGCTCATGGAGGGTGGCGCTGCTCCGGGTTCAACCCAAAGGGAAGTATTTGGTTCCGGACCCATTTCAATTTCCAGCAGTCCGCCCTCTATTATATCCTGATGGCTGATAAAGGACCTGTTGAGTGGTTTCCCGTTGAGTGTGGCCTTCTGTATATACATGTTTAAATCGCTGTTATCACGAACTACTATCCTGAAGGTTTTCCCTGTATTAAGTACCACTTCATCGAACAATGGGCTGCCCAATACATAAAGTCCATCCGCAGGATTCACAGGGTAGAACCCCATGGCACTCAGTATATACCAGGCCGACATTTGGCCACAATCCTCATTGCCGCTGAGGCCATCCGGTTCAGCTTTATACATTTCTGTAAGGATCCGGCGCACCATGGCCTGGGTTTTCCAGGGTTGTCCGGCATAATTATACAGATAGGCAACATGATGACCGGGCTCGTTTCCGTGTGCATACTGGCCGATCAATCCTGAAATATCGGGTGAAGAATGATCCCCTTTAACCTCTTCTTCCAGGCTGAACAGGGAATCCAGTTTCAGAACAAAAGCTTCCCTGCCGCCAAACAGCCTGATCAATCCTTCCACATCATGGGGGACAAACCAGGTATATTGCCAGGCATTTCCTTCGGTATAGTCGTCGAGCCGATGATGCGAAAACAAGGGATCAAAAGGTATTCTCCATTCACCTGTGGCCAGTTTACCTCTCATAAATTGTGTTTCACGGTCAAAATGGTTTTGATAATACGCCGCTCTTTTCATATAGTAAGAATAATCTTCCTCTTTTCCCAGGGCTTTTGCAACCGCGGCAATACACCAGTCATCGTAAGCATATTCCAGAGTTTTTGATACCGATTCATTTTCCATTTCAGCGGGAATATAGCCCCGTTCACGATAGGGTCTTAAACCCCTGATATCCTGCATGGATGATTTTTTCATGGCTTTAAATGCTTCATCATGGTCAAATCCGGGGATTCCCTTCAGAATGGCATCCGTGATAACCGGTATCGCATGGTAACCGATCATGGTACTGGTCTCATTTCCTTCCAGTTCCCATACAGGCAACAATCCGGATTCCCTGTAAAAAGACAGCATGGAATGAACCATATCGGGAACCTCACCGGAACACAGGATGGTAAAAAGCGGATGTGCAGCCCTGAAGGTATCCCATAATGAAAAAACCGTATACCTCTTGTGGTCCTGGGTTTTGTGTACCATTTTATCGGGGCCTGTATATTCTCCGTTAAGGTCTGAGTAGAGTGCCGGAGCCAGCAATGCATGGTACATGGCGGTATAAAAGATGGTTTTCTGATCTTCGTTGCCTGATTTCACAGTCACTTTCTGAAGCCGGGTTTCCCAGGCGTCTTCAGCTTCAGACCTGACCTTATCAAAATCCCAGTGTGTGATCTCTTCCTCTAAACTCCTGATGGCCCCATCAATACCAGCTGTGGATAAACCAAGCTTCAGCAAAACCTGGTCCGTGTTGGAAGGAAATGTAAAGATTCCTGTTACAGCCTGCCCCTGAGCTCCCAGCGACTCCGATTCATAGCCCTGGTTTATAAAACGGGCATACTTTATCTTCGTATCGAACCTGGCTGCAAAATAGACAATCTGGTCCGCCGCCCAGCCTTTTGACCTCCGGTATCCGGTAATGAGACCGTCTTCATGCAGTTGTATTTTTGTATCTGCCGGCCGGTCCCAATTGATAGTGAAACCAAGGTCGAAAACAATGCCTGGCTGTTCCGGGGAATGGAAACGGTACCTGTGGAATCCGGTTCTCAGGGAAGTTGTTAATTCTGCAGTAACGCCCGGATCGTCGAGGTAGACTTTATAATAGCCGGGAGAAGCTTTTTCTGACTCATGTTTAAACCGCGACCAGTAGGTCCGCATAAAATCCCGGCCTCTATTAGCTGTATCGGGTTGAACGGTAGTGTTGACCGGCAAGACAGAAATATCTGCCAGGTCCCCGATACCGGTCCCGGAAAGGTGCAGGTGGCTGAAGCCGGCAATTATGGAATCACTGATATGGTATCCTGAACTCCAATCCCATCCTGATGTCCCGTTATCCGGACTCAACTGGACCATTCCAAACGGCAAGGCTGCTCCGGGATAGGTATGTCCGTGCCCGCCGGTTCCAATGAACGGATCCACATAATTTACAAGCCGCTCAGATTCTTCCACAACACGATCCTGACAACCCGCCAACACAAGTACTAAGAGCAGAGTGCAGAATAATTTGAAGTGTGTCCTTTTCATAAGACCGTGATTAAAATTTTAATTTTAAAGTTTCTATGCCATACCCTGCTGTGTTCAGAACAACTGAATAAGGTTCCGGAACCAGCTTTTTCAAAGGCCTTTCAATCATGTCCGTATGTTCTGCCTTCGTGATTGAAAAATAGCTGTTCAGTTTTGCCCTGGTATTTTTTCCTTCTGTCTCGTACCAGCGGATAATAACTCCGGTATCATCCTCACATTTCTTTATGGCAGTGATCACAACATTCCCGTTTGCCACAGAGAAAAAAGCAAGGGATTCAGGCAAGGCGGCATTTTGGTAAGGTATGGGATCCACAACCGCAATCAGGTGATGATTTGCCTGGACTCCTGACTTATATCCATTATTCCATCCGGGTTTATGTGAAGTAAAGGAGAAACTGAACCGGTGGTTACCGGTTTGCAGGTACTCATTCCCCTCGCCATGGCAGCTTCTCCTGCTGGCAATGAGTATGGGCTGCAGGACATTGGCAGGTCCTGTAGTATTCTTTGGATCCAGGTAATCCCAGGCAACAACTGAGGAACTGATGGTAACGCCAAATTGTTCATCAGAAGCCGACATCCAGTTTAATATGCTTCGGGGATGCATTTCCGGGCAGGGTGTCAGATACCTTTCCCCGGCCGCTTCCTGAAGTTCATCAACGCCTACTCTTACGATCCCGAACGGTACTTCATAGGTCACTTTCGGATGGTCCATATCCACGGGAAATGTTTGGCGGAATTCCTTATATAAGGTACCATCCCAATTTAACAGTTCCGTTTCAAAATCTATTCTTTTAAGGGATTTAAAGATTCTTATTGTTTGCTGCACAACAGCATGCTTAATTTGTTGCCTGTATTGATAGGAAGAAAAAACAGGTCCGTCTGCCAACATCTGCCACTCAGTTTTGTAATCACCGGTTTTTACCATGCCTGTTGGATCGGGTTTCTGGATATCTGCAAATTCTCCGGCTCCATTTCCTACTGAGGTCATTAAAATGATCTCACCGGCTTTGTAAACCTCTGAACGGATCAGGTCTTTTCCCAACTCCTTATCAAATATTTGACGGATGCCACCGTGATCCAGCTGTATCTTATAATAGGTACCGTCTATTTCAGAGCCGGTATATAAAATTGAATGTTCTTTAAAGGGAGTGGAAGACGGTTTCACATAAAATGTTTTATAACCCACCGGTGGTATATCAGGGGCTATAAAAGTAGTCAGGGCCGTTTTAACGGACCCATTGACATGCTTTTCAAGTGTACTGATCTGTGCCGGGATGCTTTCGCCATTAATGGATCGTATTTCAAAAGAAAATGCTTCGCCCTGACTAAAACGAATATTTACGGATACAGGGTCTGTCCTGGCCCAGGACAGATCATTAAAGATCACGATGGGTCTCCCCCTGTTTTCCTGAGTTTGAATCCTGGAAGCTATAGAGCCCACCGATTGGTTTAACAATTTGCGTGCAATATTTCTTGATTGCTCGAATTTCGATTTAAACAAGGCATCGGTAATATCGCCATGTTTGCCACCCCATCCATGGTCGGGAAAGATCTTTGCCTTCCATGCTTTTTCAAATGCATCATTCGGGTATTTATTAAAACTGCCGTTCAAAAGCGCATCGATGGTTGCAAATTTTTCAGCAGCAGGCAGCAGAATATCGCCTTCACGGCTTGCCTTTAAGGCTTTTTGATGTGAAGGGCCATGAATGTAAAGCCAAACATTAGGACGTTCCCCTTTTATTGGTACGGCCAGGCTTTCTTTATTAAGAGTTTTGAAGTAAGAATCGGTTAATGCCAGCCGGATACCTGGCAGTGACAGTTCCCGGACCATGCCATCCTTATCAATATAGGTGTCCATCTCTTCCCAACCCTGAATGAATCCGGAATAATCTTTTGCCGGGCTCATATCCCAATCAGAAAGTAAAGGTATGGCAGGTTGGCCATTCTCATCTTCCACCTCAATCCATTGGTTTGCATATTCCGACAGAAAAAATGCAGCATCGAAAAAATCCCCGTTCAGGGCCGGATAGGCCAGGGAATAATGCCCGGGAGAAAATACGGTAGCAAAACTTCCATCCGGGCTATACCAGTTGTAAACACCCGCTTTCTGGCGACTAAGTACCAGGTTTGGAATGCCCGACTTTTTCATGATCTGAGGCATTTGAAGGGTCCGGCCGGGTACGTCTACATTCCAATATGTATTTGTACGATATCCCGGAAATTCTTTTTCAAGCCATTTTTTACCAAAATAAAATTGCCGGACCAGAGATTCTCCGGAATACATGTCCTCATAAGGCATTGAATAGGAGGCTCCTACTGAAATTTTTCCCTTCAACAGCAGTTTGTGAAAAATATCTTTTTTGCCGGGATGCCTTTGTAAATACTCTTCCACCATCAATACATCTTCAATATCAAAACGGTAGTTTGGATCAACAACTGCTTTTCCCAGAAGAGGTGTAATGAGCATGGTGTCGCGTTCAATGATACATTTTTCAGGACTGTCCATCCAGGCAATATCCTGGTGGCTGGAATTCATAAGGAACACTGAACCACGCGACAATTCTGACCGGGAGATATTGCTCAGGTTTTTGATAAGCTTTGGCCTGTAAAAAACATTTGACCTGATTTGCCACATCCCATCTTCAGTGACATTTGTAACATTCATAACAACAGTCTCTGCCCTGAGCTGCCTATTGGAAACCGAAGTGAAAAATCCCGGAAATTGTGTGACGGTCTGATCCTCAATTTGTACCTGCACCGGGGCAGTCGGGTTTAAATTTTTTTTGCTGATCCGAATATCTCCAAGGCCGTAGTTTTCAATTTCTTTTAAAAAACAGGATCCCAGCAACCGTCCGTTTGAAATTAATTTAAAGGTTTTATCAGACCAATTGGGTGAGGTTTGAACATGAATGCGTTCTTTATCCTTTTTCCGGCGTATGGACAGAACCAGCCAACCCTCGTATCTGGTTTCATTCTGAAGGTGGTTCAGGGCATCGGGGGCCTCAAAAACCATATACCAGCCAGTGGAGTTCTCAGCAGCCCCAACCACTTTCAGTTCCAGAGGTTTTCCTTTCTGACACCAGTCAGAAGGAATGGTCATCCACATGTAACCGAATCCATCCTTGTGTTGGTCCTTTTTCAGGACGGTAAAAGATAACTGCCCGCCATTGTTCCCGCTTACAGTCCAGTCGTCACCATTATTATTAAAGAAATCGAACCGTGCCCGGTCGTTAATATAAAGTGTGAATTGATTGGGGCCGTTGTTCAAATCCATTCCGGACAGCCATAAAAAGGTGATCTTTTTCTGTGCCCAGTCTGCAGGGATTACCTGTGTCTCCCAGATAATGGTTTTTGTTCCGGTTGTTGCCCTTGTCAGCAAAGCTTTTCCAACGTCATTCCGCAGACTGTTATAATTAATCCACTCACCGGCAATGGCATTTCCATAACCCTCAATCCATCCGGCGGAGATGTTGGCAAGTTTTAACTTTTTCTGTAATCCTTCATCCAGGTCAGAAAAGACTGGTTGTGAAAGAACCATTGCAAGGAATACAAAAAGCATCCTTTTGGATCTTTGCATTTTTCCTTTTGAATGTTGGGTTACCATGATTACTGACAATTCGTTATATTTTCATTTTATCATTCTTAATCCCGGTCTTCAGTAGAGCATACGGGAAGTCTAGGATACGTGGACGTCATGGATGGTCGTACTGTCAGTCTGCTTCAGAAACGCACCACAGGACCTTCTTACTATCAATTCAACCGGCAGAACCAGTTGTTTTTTAAAGCCTTTGGTTTTGGTTTTTATATCATTAAGGAGGATGCGAACAGCATGGATGCCGATATCCTCATGGGGTTGACTAATGGCAGTAATTGGTGGATAGGCATATTTAAAGAGATCAATATCGTCAAAGGAGGCCAGGGCAATGTCCTGGGGTATTCTCAGGTTGAATTTGTTCAGAACTTCAAGACCGGCAACAGTGAGGTTATTATTCAGAAAAAAAACGGCCTGTATGCCATGATTAAGGATCAGATCCTTAAGATTCTTTTCTATTTCTTCTCTTACGTTCTGGAATGCGATTTCCCGGATCAGGTTATTTCGTACAGGGATGCCATGTTTCCTGAGGGCCTCTTTATATCCCTCGGTCCGTTGCTTTATAGGTAACAGATGAGAGGGTGAAATCTTAAAAAGTGCGATCCTGTTATAGTTTATTTCAATAAGGTGTTGTGTGAGTGCACAGGCGCCTTTATGGTTATCAACGATCACATAGTTGGTCTTGACTCCCGGAATAAATCTGTCAATCAATACAAAGGGCATTTGTTCATCCCTGAGTTTTTGGATTTCATCCCTGTTTCCAAATGATGTGGCCAGGATCAACCCGTCCACCCGGCGATCCTGCAATATCTGTATCATCTTCCGCTCTTTGTCCGCATCTTCCTCTGAACTCATAAACATGACATTATAGCCACGTTTTCCTGCCTCACATTCAATGCTTCGGGCAATGTGTGAAAAGAAGGCATTTGAAATATCTGCCACGATCAATCCGATTGTTTTGGAACTGCCCAGCCTCAGGCTCCGGGCCATCTGGTTTGGATTGTAATTCAGTTTTCCGGCGAGTTTAATTACTTTTTTCTGAGTATCCCGGCTGATGCCTTTTTCATTGCCTTTTCCATTTAATACAAGGGATACCAGTGTTTTTGATACGCCCAGTTCAGCGGCAATGTCCTGAAGTGAAACCTTTTTCATCCGGAATTGGTATTTTACTAAATCGTTTTAGAAGTATAATACACTGAATATATGACTGTTAAATTAAATATGCCTGCAGTTCTCGCTTTTAAAGTTAACAAACATAATAAGTTCCAAAAAAATATTTTTAAGTTTTAAATCCATCACATTATCATTCAGGGATTTATGGAACTAAACCACCCATTCGTTACCGTTCGCGGGTGGGTGTCCGAAAACGAACATGAACTGCCATTTGGTGAGGCGCACCGCTTTGATGTGTCAGAAGTGCCTGACCGTTTGCGGTGTATGAAAAAAACAATGTACCTTTGAGATACCCTCTGCTTGCCGTTTGCGTTTTGGGATATTCACTTTGCTTTTGGGGTTTTCTTTCATTACTGGTTTTTATGCTCTTTACAATGTTTAAAAAAGGAATATTCTGTGTTCTGGTACTATATGTGGTCGCAAATAGCCAGGCCCAGATCATTGAAGCCGGTAAGGGACCTGTTACGGAGAGGGTTGTCACTGATACCGGTTCCACCGGCCTGCCTGCGACTTTTGCCCCGGTCGTTCGCTACCGTGGCATGAATCCACGGTTAGTGCATCCCCTGGGCATTCATGTAAACTTTGGCGGTGTAGGATTGCTTGGGGGCTCCATAGATTATTTTATCAAGCCTTACTGGGATGTTGAGGTGGGTGGCGGACTTAATGGTGCCTTTATGGGATCTCACTACCATTTTACCGGAATCAGGAACATTCCATGGACGGTTTATGCCGGGAGTCATGTCACCTATACTTATGAAGGCCTCTGGGGCCTCTATTTTCCCGGCGGATTCCAGATGCTTCAACAATACGGTTTGTCCTT
>CAYOFK010000048.1:14257-17372 GCA_964403185.1 uncultured Rikenellaceae bacterium
CATGACATGGCCGAAAGCATATTCATTGCCATCAAAACCTCCGAGGGTTTTACCGGTTATGGTGAGTGCTGCCCGGATTTGAACATCAACGGGGAAACCCCCGGCACCTGTGTAGTGGTTGGAACTCTTATTGCCAGGGCACTTCTTGGATCAGATCCAACAGATATTGCGGATTGCATAAAAAAAATGGATGCATTGATCTATGCCAACAATAGTATAAAAAGCGCCTTTGATACGGCCCTGTATGACATTGCCTCCCAGGCCCGGGGTCTGCCGCTTTATGCTTTTCTGGGTGGAACTAACAATAAAGAACTGGTAACGGACTATACCATCAGTCTGACCGGTAAGGAGAAAATGGCCAGCGATGCGGAAAAATTGAAGAGATCAGGATTCCAGGTGATCAAGGTTAAATTGGGAGAATCCCGGGAAAAGGATGTGGCGAGGATCCGCGCGATCCGGGACAAAATAGGGCCGGAGATCCCATTGAGAATAGATGCAAACCAGGGTTGGACGGTTCCGGCCGCAAAGGGCATTTTACATGATTTGAAGGACTCAAATATTGAGTTTTGTGAAGAGCCCATACCCAGATGGGCCTTTATGGATTTGCCCGGACTCAGGCGTACAAGTCCCATAAAAATTATGGCGGATGAATCCTGCTTTGACCACCACGATGCACACAGGTTGATTCAAATGGAAGCTTGCGACTATTTTAACCTGAAGCTTGGAAAATCCGGAATATACAAATCACTGAAGATCATTGAAAAAGCAGAGAAAGCAAACATGAAAATGCAGGTAGGCGGTTTTATTGAAACCCGTCTTGGTTTCACGGCCTCAGCCCACCTGTCCTTATCCAGCAAGAATATTGTTTTTTACGATTTTGATACGCCATTAATGATGACTGAAGATCCGGTTACCGGGGGTATTCAGTACGATTCAGCCGGGAAGGTCACAGTTCCTGAAACACCGGGTCTTGGCGCTGCGCCGGATATGGCCTTTCTGAAGAAAGGATTAAGGGCTGTCATTCCGGGTTAAGCCCGCATTTTGGAATTTGCAGAAACGATGGATAAAATACTATTACGTTAACAAGATATTAGGGAAAACCAGCCTTATAATAATGAAGTTGCTTAAACTAAGACCTATATTAAGTCCTGCACTATCAAAGATTATAATAAGGTTTTCAAAGCCGTAACTTTAGGGAGATAAATCAGCTCAGAGAGCTGACCTACAAGACTTTGACTATAAAATGAATGGTTTTCGCCTCACTTCCGTTTGGAAGGTCTGTACCCTTTTTGTTTGGCTGCCTCTTCCAGCCTTTTTTGCCAGCCGGACTTTTTCACAGGTTTCTTCTTGTTCTTTTCGAGATTTTTCAGAATTTCTTCTTCATTTACAAACCGTTTGGTCACAAGATTTTGAAGGAAGGTGATGAGGTTTGCCAGAAAGTAGTAATAAGTGAGGCCCGCTGAAAAATTATTCAAAATTACCATAAACATAACCGGCATGATGTACATCATTCCCTGCATGCCGGGCATTTGTGAACTTCCCGTTTGTGCCGGGCTGTTAATTCGCATGGTTACAATAGTGGAGACGGTCATAAGTATTGTAAAAAGGCTTATATGATCGCCATACATTGGGATGGTAAAAGGCAGATCCAGGATTGAATCATAAGTTGATAAATCCGTTGCCCACAAGAAACTTTCCTGTCTTAATTCAATGGATGTCGGGAAGAACCGGAACATTGCAAACAGGATTGGCATTTGCAGCACCATCGGCAGGCAGCCTCCCAGAGGGCTGACCCCTGCTCTTTTATACAGAGCCATTGTAGCCTGCTGCTTCTTCATGGAATCCTCACGTTTGGGAAACTTCGAGTTAATCTGGTCGATCTGGGGTTTCAGCACACGCATCTTTGCCTGTGAAATAAACGATTTGTAGGTCAGTGGGAACAGGGCCATTTTGATGATGATGGTAAGCAGCAGTATGATGATCCCATAGTTATTTATAGACCGGTTCAGCCAGTTAAAAATATTGATGATCACATACTCATTGATCCAGCGTATGATATTACGTCCAAGAAAAACCAGGTTTTCCAGTCCAAGGCCATACTTTTTCAGGACTTTGAAATTGTTAGGACCCAGATACATATGCATATTGATGATTTCCTCATCATTTCCCTCAATGGGTATGCCCACCTTTGTTTGAAAGAACCTGAAATGCTTTTCCGAATCGGGAGTCTTTTCTGACCTGATCCAGGTATTCAAAAAAGTTTTCTCAGCAATGATAACCGATGAGAAAAACTGATCTTTAAAGGCAACCCACTTGATGCTTGTCGGAACTTCCTGTTCTTCCACTTCCTTATTGGACCGTTCACGGAAACCATCCACTTCATCCTGATAATGCTTATATTTGATTCCCGTATAGTAATCTTCATTCTGCCGGCCTTTTTCCTTTTGTGGCAGATACATTTCCCAGGACAGGTCCAGCGCCTTTACATTGCCACCAATAATTTTGTTCACACCCGTTAACTTCAGATCAAAATCAATCAGGTAATCATCTGGTTTTAGTGTATAGATGTATTCAATGAACCGATCCTCCCCAAGTTCGAGCACCATACTGAGGCTTACCGGGTCGTTTTCAGCAACCAATATTTCCTTATTGGTCTGTGGTATAAAGACCATCCTGTTGGTTTCCACCGGATGATTTTCCACAGTAAAGAACTGCAATCCAAACACTGTAGAATCCCCGTCAAACAGGATCAGTGGCAGGGTATCGTGGGTGACAAATTTCTTCAACTCGGCCTTATACAACCTTCCCCCAAGGGTTGAGATTGTTAATCTTACCAGGTCATTTTCGAGTGTGATGAATTTTTGTTGAAGCGTTGCGAGGGTATCCGTCAGGATTCCTGTGTCCAGACTTTTCTGCCGGTACGGGGCAGTCCCGGAAGGCTGTTCAGGAGGAGTTCCGGTTGAATCAGTTGAAGTTTGTTTTTCGGGGGCATTATAACCCATGATCTCGTTAATTTCATCAATCCGCGTATAGGGATAACGTTCTTTTGGGCGATACGATGAAGCCTTCCGGTAAGCAGCAATGGCTTCACCATAATCCTGAACCTCAAATAAGG
>CAYOFK010000049.1:0-17262 GCA_964403185.1 uncultured Rikenellaceae bacterium
TAAAGATATTAAATTTATTCATAGGTTATTCAGGCATATTTGTGTGCGAGATAACAAATGCCTGAACTATTACTTCAGGGGGGGGGTATAATATTGAAGTTCAGGGCCTTATGAATTTTTTTGAATGATTCTGAATTGGGAAAAGTTGAAAAGTTGAGGGATTGAGGAGTAAGGTTTAGAAGGTTTAGAAGGTTTAGAGAGTTTAGGCGAGAGGGCGAGATAAAAGATAAAAGTAAAAAGATAAAAGTGAGGAGAGCACATGGTACGGAGGGGAAGCCACGAATGCACGGATGAAGAACGTTTGAACGATGCAGGAGTGAAAACCTCATGAGTATAACGAATAACCTCCGAATGCACTAATAATATTGGTTGGAACTGTGATTGAGAAGGATTAGCCGTCGAGTTGTTGAAGGGTTGTTTAGATGGGCTTATTCGCTCAGTCACCGGATGACTCGATGATAAAATATCAAAGAATTTGCCTTAAAATTTATCAGTCACCCGGTGACTTGCCTGGCTCAACCCGGCTCAGGGCGCAGAGCTGGAAGGAAAATTGGGGTCTGCCTCGCAGGTGGGCTTCAATTGGGGGTTGATGATGCTGAGAGGGAGCTGTTACGCAAAGGACCGCAGAGGGCCGCAGGTGCGAAATCAAATCATGACGAAAGTCATGTATTCGCTTAATGGTCAGAGTGATACGATGACTCGCAGTCATCGTATCACTACGTCATCGCGCAACTTGTGTCAGCCGCTTAGCGCTTTGGAAGCGCTTAGCGGCTTTCTTAGCGGTTTTCTTACCGGCTTTCCTGGCGGACTCCAATTGCGGGATTTACTGCCTTAGCCGAACAAAAGCCCGGTTTGCCGGCTTGCCAGGGGTCAGCCGTTTATCCGCTTATCCGCTCATCCACTTAGCCGTTCATCCGCTTAGCGCTTTGGAAGCGCTTAGCGGCTTTCTTAGCGGCTTTCTTAACGGCTTTCCTGGCGGACTCCAATTGCGGGATTTACTGCCTTAGCCGAACAAAAGCCCGGTTTGCCGGCTTGCCAGGGGTCAGCCGTTTATCCGCTTATCCGCTCATCCACTTAGCCGTTCATCCGCTTAGCGCTTTGGAAGCGCTTAGCGGTTTTCTTAGCGGTTTTCTTAACGGCTTTCTTAGCGGCTTTCCAAAAAACGCATTCCATATACACGACAGACCGATGAGCGAACCTCCTTGTTCGATCTACAAGAAGGGATCAACTTATATCCTGTTTAAAAAGCGGCATTGCGGCAGAACAGAAAAAACCCCGGCTGCTGTGCCGGGGTTTCTGGGTTTTGATTATTTATTTCCTTCTTGAAGACCTTGAAGTTCCTGATTTCGATCCGGAGGCCCGGCTCGCCGACCTCTTCACAGTTGCACTCTTACGGGAAGATCCGCCCGAACTTCTGACCCCGGCACTCTTCCTGGGGGCACTTGCCGGACTCCTGCTCACAGACCTGCTGTGGCTTCTGTTTATTGCAGGTTTCGACCGGGCAGGTGTTCTAACCACAGATCCGGGTCTTGTTCTGGTTGCTGTTGAACGGATACTTTTGCTAACCGGTCTGCCTGTATTAGGTTTCACATTCCTATTATAGCTGTTCCTGGTGCGGACCGCATTCCGTGTTTCATTCTCCCGCCGCGGAGTAAACTGAACAGGATTTCTGGTTGCTGTTTTCCGGGTGCTCATGGTTCTTGTTGCAGCACTGGTGTTTCTTCTGGCACTTTCAGATGGTCTCACAGCGCTCTGAGCTTTGGGTATGGACCTTTCCGTTATCCGGACCGGTCTGTTTGTGGCTGTCCTTGTGATTGCCTGGTCTCTGCCGGCACCAATCCCGGATCTTTTATTATCAATCCTTCCCCGGTCATCATCATGATCATCATCATCCTCCCTGCTACCGGGTTTTACATAAAGGGTCCTGTTCCTGCGGCTGGCATTCCGGACCTCCTCAGACCTCATATACCTGCCAGAATTGGAAGCTGCAGTGTTATAGCTTATTACATCTTTTTGGTGGGGTTTATGGCCGGATGAATAATATCCATAGCCGGGTACATAATCCCTGTAACCATAATAGTGCCTTTGTCCGTAGTAGTAATTATAAGGCCTGTAATAACCCATATCATAATAATTCCCCCAGTAGTAGTGATTCCTGAACCCATTCCGGTACCTGATCCCGGGCCGGTATCCGGAGTAGTAATACCCGGTATACCAGGGCTGGTAGTAGGCCATATACACCGGCACATTAAAACTGATCCCCCATCCAAAATACGGGGAAAATGAATTTCCGTAGATGTTCCAGCCAATATAGGCAGGCTGGTAGGTATACCAGTAGGAATCTGTAAAGACCGGTCCATAATAGCTGAATGAAACAAATGGCCGGTGGAATCGATTTATGCGTGAAGCATAATAGAAGTCATACCCATAGTCATTCATGTAATAATTATTGACGACCATACCGTCTGTTCCGTAGTTATACAAACCGTCATCGTATCCTCCTATTTGTGCCTTAGCTGAAGTTAACCCCGCCTTTGCTATAAATAACATGAGGGCTAAGATTGCTGTATTTTTCATTTTTGTTCTCATGACACCCTCCTATTCTTGTTTATTTTTACTTATTTTGCAACTCCTCTTTGAGTTTGATAAACTAACAGACAAAATCCATACCAAAAAATAAACATGGCCAAAGTATTAATCAGCCGGAGTGAGGATTATGCCCAGTGGTACAATGACTTAGTAATTAAAGCAGATCTTGCTGAAAACTCTGCTGTTCGCGGATGCATGGTCATCAAACCATATGGTTACGCCATTTGGGAGAATATGCAATCGGAACTGGACCGGATGTTTAAACAAACGGGGCACAGCAATGCCTATTTCCCTCTTTTCATTCCAAAATCGTTTTTCAGCAAAGAGGCCCAACACGTGGAAGGATTTGCTAAAGAATGTGCTGTAGTAACCCATTACAGGTTGAAAAATGATCCTGACGGCAAAGGGGTAGTAGTAGATCCTGAGGCCAAACTGGAGGAGGAACTGATCATCAGGCCGACTTCTGAGACCATTATATGGAACACCTATAAAAACTGGATACAATCCTACCGTGACCTGCCCTTACTGATCAATCAATGGGCCAATGTAGTGCGCTGGGAACTGCGCACAAGGCTGTTTCTGAGAACGACTGAATTCCTTTGGCAGGAAGGCCATACGGCACATGCAACCCGTGATGAAGCCGTTGAAGAAACCTTAAAGATCGTAGATCTCTATGCCCGGTTTGCTGAAGAATTCATGGGAGTTCCTGTTATCAGGGGCACCAAAACAGAGAACGAACGTTTTGCCGGTGCAATTGACACCTATGCCATTGAGGTCCTGGTTCAGGACGGTAAAGCCCTGCAATGTGGCACTTCGCATTTCCTTGGTCAGAATTTCGCACGTGCATTTGATGTTAAGTTCCTTGATAAAACCGGCAAACTGGATCTTGTATGGGCCACTTCATGGGGCGTTTCAACCCGGTTAATAGGTGCATTGATCATGGCACATTCAGACGACAAGGGGCTTGTATTACCTCCTAAACTGGCCCCTGTGCAGGTGGTTATTGTTCCGATTTATAAAGGTTCGGAACAACTGGAAGACCTGGGTTCAACGGCAGAAAAAATCAAATCAGAACTTGAGAAAAAGGATATATCAGTTAAATATGACGATCGTGACACTTATAAACCGGGCTGGAAATTTGCTGAATATGAACTTAAGGGTGTTCCCGTTCGCATTGCAATCGGCCCCCGGGACCTTGAAAACGGGACCATTGAGGTTGCCAGAAGAGACACTCTTGAAAAAATGACCATCAGGCAGGAAGACGCAACCGGGCACATTGTAAAACTGCTTGACGATATTCAAAAGAACATCTACAACAAAGCCTACAGATTCAGGGAAGAAAATACACGTCAGGCCGATGATTACAACACATTTAAAGAAATCATTAACACAAAGGGCGGATTCGTACTGGCACACTGGGATGGAACAACAGAGACTGAATTAAAGATCAAGGAAGAAACCAAAGCAACCATCAGGTGCCTCCCTTTCGGTCAGCCGGAAGAAAACGGATCCTGCATTCTTACCGGCAAACCGTCCAGGCGAAGGGTGTTGTTCGCCAAGGCTTACTAGTCACTACTCTGGTGTAGCTGTTACGCGAAAAACCACAGAGATACTCAGAGTATCGCCATGGAAAGTTCGTTTATGAAATGGTTTCAAAGCGCTGAGAGGCAATGAGTATAAACCGCTAAGCGCTTTGAAAGCGCTAAGCGGCTACCCCCCATTTTCAGAAAGGTTCATAAAAGACAAGTATTCCGTTATTCCACTCCCAAAATCTTTCTTAATTTTACCTGAGAATAAAAAGCCTGCAAATGAATACACAAAGCATCGAAGAAAGAATACTCTCAACCCTTTCCATAAAATCCAATCTGAAGCAGGCGGTGTATGGAAATACACTGAATTCTTTCAACGTGATGAAAAGATCTCTGAAAGAAACCGGGCATGAATTTAATAAAGAACTTAAAGGTGTGAGTGAAAAGGTGAAGCTGGAATTCACCGACCAGGGAGAATTCATAGCACAGATGAAAGTCGCAGGGGACATGCTTATTTACAGTATGCATTCCAACATCTTCCAGTTTGACCGCAACCATAAGGTTTGGGAGCTGGATTACCTGAAAAAAGATCCACTGAACGGATATTGCGGCATTATAAACATTTATAATTTCCTGAACGACTCCTTTAAATACAGACGGACTGAGGACCTGGGCTACCTTATAGCAAGGGTATTCATTAACAAGAACAATCATTTTTTTGTGGAGGGCAAGCGCCAGATGGGCTATCATTTCAGGACTTTTGGCAAGGATGTGATCAATGACGTTACGGTTAAGAATATCCTGGCAAAGACCATGAATTATGCCCTTGAGTTCGACCTCCTGGTACCTCCCTATGATGCGGTAAAACTGGCATCGGTGGGCCAGATGACTGAAAAAATGCATCTCTCTCAGATGAAGACCGGCAAACGCCTGGGTTTTCAGTTCAATTCTGATGATGTATTGGAGGATGAAGAAACCACCTAAGCATTAGGTATTCACGTAAGCAACCCTGCTTTTCCTGTATTGAAATTTGAGTATATTCAAGGATTGGCTAATTTTAGGTAAATAAGGCGGCAGCGGCCATTTATCAATGCTCAGGTATGGGAAGATCTTTAAATATAAAAATCTCTGTTTGGTTCCTGTTATACATTACAGGAATCGGATATGCATCTGCATCAACAGTCCCACCAGACTCCGCTATCAGGGATACGGTCAGGCTCAGGCCGGGGGAGTTTATTATATTCAGGGATTCATCCTTGTATGCAACCTCTGACACCTTATTGATCCTGCCGGCTGGCTCCAAATATGTTACAACGGAAAGTCAGGACCAGGACTCTCAGGCAATGTTTGATTCGCTTTCAAAATGGGCAAGCAAAAAACCCTGGCTGAATAACCTGCTCAGCCTCTTTGTGGTTCCCCAAAGGAAAGATGCCTCAGAACTTAATGATGATAAAATTGGCAGTGAAAACACATTCCTGTCGTACAAAGGTAAGAGGGTCAGGAACATCAGAACATCCAAGATAGATGCCATTGGCCCCAGCGTAAATGACACCATCCATAAAGTCCTTACCGGTATTGAAAACTTCATAAATGCCACCCATGTTATTACCCGGGACCGCGTCATTATTAACAACATGCTTATCAAACCCGGTGACCTGATCAACCCCCTGGTCCTTGCAGATAATGAGCGGATCATCAGGGCTTTGCCATATATTGAAGATGTACGGATCATTCCCATACCCGTTTCTGAGGATGAAATTGACCTCCTGGTGGTCACTAAAGATGTATATTCATTAGGATTTGGATTTGATGGCGGCGGCCGGATCTCAGCCGGCAGGGTGGCGGCATATGAAAGAAACTTTCTGGGTTGGGGGCACAATCTTGAAGCCAGTATTTATTATGATCTCGAACAAAGTCCTTCCTGGGGCTATGGCGCCTCATACATCCTTGAAAATATACGAGGGACCTTTATCCGGGCCGGAGTGCGCTATCTCAATACTTTTAATAATGAATCATCCGGAATATTTCTTGACCGCAGGTTTGTAACGCCCGATATAAAATATTCATACGGGGCTGTAAACAATATCATTTATAAACAGGATACAACCATTTCCTATAATCCTTTAAGGTATTACTACCAGGATTACTGGCTGAGCAGGTCCATAAAACTGGCAGGGAAAAACAGAAACCGGCTTATTTTCTCCGGCCGGTTTGTAAACAACCATGTGTTTGAACGGCCGGATATATCTGAAAATGAGTACCACCACCTGCAGAAATATGAATTATACCTGGGCAGTATTGCATTTTCACGTGAGAATTTTTATAAACTGCACCAGATCTACAACTTCGGAAAAACTGAAGACATTCCATACGGGACACTCTGGGAGCTTACATACGGTTTTGAGAACAATGAATTTTTCAACAGCCATTATGCCGGCTTACAGGTATCATTTGGTGAGATCCTGCCAAAATTCGGATACGTTTATTTCAACATTGGCGCCGGGGGTTTTTTCAACAGGGAGATTTTTAACAGGGGCATCATTCAGATCCGGTCCAATTATTTCAGTCCGCTGATACCAATGAACCGGTTTCAAATGCGCCAGTTTGTTTTCTTTGATTATACGAACGGGATCAGCCGGTTTGCTGATGAAAAAATATATATTGGTGATGGAGACCTGATCAGGGGTCTGAGAAGTGACAGTCTGGTTGGAACTCAAAGGTTTAATATAAAGCTTGAAAGTGTGGTGTTTTCGCCTTTTTATCTGGCAGGTTTCAGGTTCGTCTTTTACGGATTTGCCGATATTGGATTTATCAGCGCCTCTTCCGATCCTATTTTTGCGCGGGAAATGTACTCGGGAATCGGGATTGGAGTGAGAATTCGTAATGAGAATCTCTCATTCAGAACCATTCAGATCCGGCTGGGATTCTATCCCATCTTACCTCCGGATGTAAATCCCGGGTGGATAAATATTTCAGGTGAAAAATACTTCCGGCCCAGAAGATTTATCTTTGACAAACCCGATCTGATTGATTTCAAATAGCGCTTTGGAATGTGCTTCCAATTTTATATTTTTGCACGCATAAAATCAAATTAAAAAAATAATCATTATGGCAGTATTAGTTGGGAAGAAAGCTCCTGCTTTCAAGGCTCCTGCAGTAGTTAAGGGAGGCGTAACCGTTGAAGATTTTTCACTGGAACAGTTTATAGGAAAAAAATATGTGATCTTTTATTTCTATCCTGCAGATTTCACCTTCGTATGTCCAACAGAGATCATTGCATTTCAGGACAAAATGGACGAGTTTGATAAACGAAATGTGGCTGTTGTTGGTTGCTCGGTTGATTCTGAATTCAGCCACTGGAAGTGGCTTCAGACAGAATTGAAGGATGGCGGTATTAAGGGTGTTAACTATCCCCTGGTTGCAGACCAGGCAAAAACCATTGCTGAAAATTATGATGTTCTTGCCGGTGAATACGATCAGGATGATAATGGTGAGATCATATTCGAAGGCCAGCCAAGAGCTTACAGGGGATTGTTCCTGATTGACAAGGAAGGCATTGTAAGGCACCAGGTTGTGAATGATATGCCCCTGGGCCGAAGTGTGGATGAAGCTCTCAGAATGGTGGATGCACTCCTGTTCTTCGAAGAAAACGGAGAAGTCTGCCCGGCAGACTGGCACCCCGGAGAGAAAGCACTGAAAGCCACACAAGACGGCATAGCGGAATATCTGGGTAAAAGATAAAGTGTTCCTGAGGAAAAGATGATGCAAAGGGACGGTAAATTGGTGTCCACCTCCCAGGTGGGCTCCAATTGAGGGAAGAGATCTTTGAAGAAAGATGGTGATTTTGTTAGCCTTAACAACCATCAAATCTTAATTTTCCTAATTTTACAAAAGCAATGTAATCCGCTGTAATGCTTGAAGCATTTAAAAAGCATGTTTCAGACCTGGAGTTGTTTACTGAAAAAGACTCCATCCTGCTCGCCGTGAGTGGAGGCGTGGATTCCATGGTAATGACCTCTCTTTTTCTTAAGGCAGGTTATAAGATCGCTATGGCCCACTGCAATTTCAAACTCCGTGGCAAAGAGGCCACCCTGGATGAAAAGTTCGTAAAAGAATTTGCCCGGTCTGAAAACCTGCGGTTCTTTTCAAAATCTTTCCTGACGAAAATCCATGCCCGGGAACATGGAATCTCCATACAGATGGCCGCGAGGGATCTGAGGTATGCATGGCTTGAGGAGACCCGTATCAAACACGGATATACCTACATCGCCACCGGACATCACTCAGGTGATGCCGTTGAAACCTTTCTGATAAACCTGGTGAGGGGAACAGGGATCAAGGGGTTAACAGGCATTCCGCCAAAAAGAGATCACATCATCAGGCCATTGTTGTTTGCTGACAGGGAACAAATACAAGACTATTGCAGGGAGAACCAGATCGGCTACAGGGAAGACCTGAGTAACAGAGACCTGAAATACAAGCGGAACCGGATCAGGCACCAGATCCTTCCCGGACTTGAAAAACTGAATCCTGCCTTCCGAAAAAACCTGAAAGAAACCATGCAGCGACTGGATTGGATTCAACAACTGAATCAGGCAACCATACAAGCATTCCGGGAAACGTACGTAACGGTCGAATCAAAGCAAATCAGTATTGATCTGAAGGGTTTGTCTGAGGAAAATTTTAAGCAGGCGGTTTTGTATGAACTCCTGGCGCCCTTTCAGGTACCCTCGACTATGGTCGCAGATATTTTAAATCCATCCGTCAAAAAATCAGGGCGTCTTTTCTTTACACCTTCCCACCGCCTTGTGGTGGACCGCGGCAGGTTGCTCGTCACATCATACCCGAAAGGAGAGGGCCCCGAAGTGTTGATCCCGTCGGGATCATACAATATCACCTCCCCCCTGCCAATAAGATTTTCAACCATGCAAAAAGATCCCGGATATACTCTCCTCCAGGATCCGGACAATGCCTGTATTGATCTGGATCTCTTAAGGTTTCCCCTTATACTCCGTCGCTGGAAGCATGGCGACCGGTTTTTCCCTTTGGGCATGGATCAATCAAAAAAGTTGAGTGATTTTTTTACCGATCTTAAACTGTCTCTTTTTGACAAAGAATCCGTATGGATCCTTGTTTCAGGTAAGGATATTATCTGGATCATTGGATACCGCATTGACCACCGGTACCGGATAACTAATAAAACAAGCAGGATCCTGCATATTCAAGCAGGAATATTGTAAAACACACCCCTAAATCCCCTCTCAACCTTGCCTGCTGGCAGGCATGGCTTTCCGACGGATGTCTGAAATACCGGGCTGACGGCGGATAGCCGGCAGACCGAACCTCCGCGCAGGGACCAGCTTGCCAGGGTTCCAGCCGCTTAGCGCTTCTAAAGCGCTTAGCGGCTCTCCAAGGATGTGTTCACACGCATGCCGGTCCGTATGTGAATCTGTGCGGTGCTCTAACACGCCTCACGGACCTGTTTGGCTAAGCTGGATGACATGTAGGACGAACGTCCACGTTCGTTCACCGATCTGCAGGATCGGGCTTTTCTTGCAGGAAGGATCAATCATTGTGGCCATCGGCCGCCATAATCATACTTATTTGTCGGACGCCCCCAAGTCGTCCGGCGATTACAGGCTAAGGTGAAGGGAAAGGCTGAGGGAAATTTAATGTAGATCTGTTTTTTAAATCGACAGAGGGCTACAGTACTGACCCTATCTATATTTTAACAAACTCCACCCGGCGGTTATTGGCCATATCCTCGGGTGAAGCGTTATCAGAAATGGGGTTGGATTCTCCCCAGCCTTTTGCACTGAGACGGTCCTGAGAGATGCCCATATTCACAAGTGTGTTCATAACTGATTGCGCCCGTTGCTCTGAAAGTTTCAAATTAAAGGCATCATCTCCCTGGCTGTCGGTATGGCCTTCAACACTGAATTTCAGATCAGGATATTTTTGCATAAGTTCATAGATCTCATTGATCACACCCATAGATTCCGGTTTCAATGTAGCCTTTCCCAAATCAAACCGGATCCCATTGGCAATGATCTTTCCATCTTGCATCATCCGGTCGTAGTACTTTACACCACCTTTGGCAATCCTTACATTCTTCACATAAAAAAGATTGTTGTTATTGGCATGATAGGTATAAAGAGTCAGGCCTTTAGGATCGAAATCAATCCGTGGGATATTGATAAGCCGTGTATCATCCATATAAACTTTAAGCTTTCCATTTGTGTAGGCAATGGAGACATGCATCCACCTGTTTTTTGCGATATCAGGATCGGGATAGTTGCTTTGTGACCGGCCAAATATCATTTCATTATGATAGATCCGGACATTGGTGAAGCCTGTCGGGCTCTCTGATTTCTGGTTTTTCCTGTCATACAAAATGGCCTCAAACGCTCCGGATCCGGGATAGTACAAATCGAATTCTATGGTAAACACCTCCGGTAAATAATCCCCTTGCGGATCTTTAAAATATGGGATGATGGAGGGCTGCCCCGATCTGAACATCATGACATTTTCTCCACCGAATTCGGCCACCTCAACATTGCCCCGATATAAATCCCAGCGGGATGGAAACTCGCCATTTTCTTCGTTCATCAGATCGTCTTCAAAAATAATCTGGTCGCCGGGCACAAAATCAAACTTGCTCCATTTGAGGACTGCTTCATCTTTTTCTTCAGCAGCCGCTACCGCTGGTTTCTCATTCACCTCCTCCTGTTTCTGAGGCTGTGTTTGTTCAGGCGTATTAACCGGTTTGGCTTTCTTTTTCTTCTTTTTTCCGCCAAGTAATCTTCCAAGGCCTTCACTTATTTTTTTCTCAGTCGCTTTTTTAATTTCCTCTTCCTGACTGTATGTCTGGAGAGAAAGGGTTAACGCGAGCAAAATACACAATGGGGCAAGTAAACGTTTCATACTTCATAAATTTAGATTGATCCATAAAATTATAAAAAACAGCTTGAAAAAACAATCCTGCTGATCCTGTATTGAAATTCAGGCCAATCCGATATTTTTCCGTATTTCAGAAAAAAAATCATGGACGCCCCGGGAATTCTTTGACCGGATCATTTTAATTAATACATCCAGTTTTTCATGGATATTTTCTATCTGTTCCAGTGTGAAGGGATTAAAGAGGATCTCTGAAAGAAGGAAGTCATCCTCAGAAAGCAACCCGCGGGAGATCTCAAGGTGTTTTTTAAAAGTAGTACCCGGAACTTCCAGTTCTTTCATACAGGAAGCAAAAATGAGTGAAGATGAAAATGGAATGGAAAGCGAATAGGCAATGGTTTCGTCATGTTGCCTGAAGGAGTATTCAAATATCCTGATGTTATGGAATGCAAAAAAATTCTGGAAAAATTCCTTGCCTTCTTTATCCGACTCTGAAATAATAATGGCATTCTCATTGCTCAGGTCTTTCACATTCCCGAAAGTAGGTCCGAACATGGGGTGGGTTGAGACAAATCTCCGGCCCGACCCTGCATAGAATTCCATGAGGCCGTTCTTAACGGATGCGATATCTGCTATGATACAGTCATCCGGTATAAAGGGCAATACCTCCTTAAAGACCTTTGTGGTATGCTGCAGGTCAACGGCATTTATAAGTAATCCGGGGTTGAATTCCCTGAAAGCCTCATAACTCAGGAACCGGTGCGAGTTAAAAAAGTATTTTAGCTTTTCTTTAACCGGATCATAAATTCCAACCTCATGGTTGAGGCACAGGGATTCGGCGAACCAGGCTCCCATTTTTCCCGCGCCCAGAATTAAAATTTTCATTCTTCTTTATCAGATAATTACTATCAGTCTGCACTCTGTTTCAAGCCATTCATGGCGGTTTGTATCAATGTCAGGTCGGTCAGCACACAGGCTGTCACTGCCTCCACCACAACCGGCACCCGAAGGGCAATACATAAGTCGTGACGGCCTTTTATTTCAAGTTCCGTCAACCGGCCCTTTTTCATATTCATTGTTTGTTGTTTTTGGGAAGTGCTGGATGTCGGTTTCACACCAACCCGGAAAACAAGCTCATTTCCATTGGATATCCCTCCATTGATCCCCCCTGCATTATTTGTGGCAGTTTTCCCATCAACTGAAATGATGGGATCATTATGTTCGCTTCCGCGCATTTTCACTGCCTGGAATCCCGATCCGAATTCCACACCTTTAATAGCCGGAATGGCAAACAATATGTGGCTCAGCACCGATTCAAGCGAATCAAAAAAAGGTTCTCCCAGTCCTGCCGGCAATCCATTCACACGGCATTCTACAAGCCCTCCAATGGAGTCGTTTGCAATAACAGCTTTCTCAATAGCGGACTTCACATCCTTGCTTCCTCCTGCTTCAATCAGGCTGGCGGAGATTTGATACCTGCCCACCACTTTTTTTGCAATCACACCTGCGGCCACAAGGCCCAGTGTCAGTCTTCCCGAGAAATGGCCCCCTCCGCGGAAATCATTAAATCCATGAAACTTTTTGGATGCCGTAAAATCGGCATGGCCCGGCCTGGGCACTTCCTTTACAAGGCTGTAATCTTTTGATTTTATGTCGGAGTTTTCAAATTTTACTGCAATGGGTGCGCCTGTTGAACGCCCTTCAAAGATTCCACTGATAACTACCGGTTCATCAGTTTCTCTCCTGGGTGTAGTGCCCATAGCGCCACTTCTTCTCCTGTGAAGATCAGGATAAAGATCATCCTTACTGAAAGGGATCCCTGCCGGACACCCGTCAATAACCACTCCAATGGCAGGGCCATGGGATTCTCCAAATATGGATATGCGAAAAATACGGCCAAAACTATTCATATATAATTCCTCCTATGTGTTTAAGATCCCTGTAGAAACCGGGATAGGATTTGGAAACACAATCCGGATCAAGAATGCGAACCGGGCCCGAAGCATTGAGGGCAATTACCGAAGCGGCCATGGCAATCCTGTGATCATTATTGGAATGGATAGTACCTTTATGGACTGAGCTTCCTTCAATGCTTAAAATGTCGTCCTTCAATTGTATGGACACCCCCAGTTTTTTGAATTCATCCCTTAAAACACGACCTCTGCTGCTTTCCTTTGCTTCAAGCCGGTGTGCACCGGTAAGCCGTGTTGTACCTGAACAACCGGCTGCGAAAGCAACCAGAGGAGGCGCCAGATCCGGACACTCACTGAGGTCAAAGTCAAAAGAACTGAGATTTTTTTTCTCAACACAAACCGTTTGGTCTTTAACGGTTACTCCCGCGCCGGCCATTTTTAACACCTCGAGAATTATTTTGTCCGCCTGGCAGGAATGCGGATCAAGGCCCTTTACTTCAACGCTGCCTGCCACAGCACCGGCAACCAGCAAGAAGGCGGCGGCGCTCCAGTCGCCTTCAACAGTTGCCTGCCCAGGCATATAGTTCTGATTCCCCGGCACTTCAAAAGAGGAATAAGAATCATGAGTAATCTCTATTCCAAAATCTCTCAAAACTTTAAGGGTCAAATCAATATAGGGCTTGCTCTTCAGGTTTTTCACAAGGATCCTTGAACGGTCCTTCAACATGGGCAAGGCCATCAGCAAGCCTGTAAGATATTGCGAACTCAGTGAACCATCAATAGTCACGGTGCCTGCCTGCAGTGGCCCCCTGATCCGTATTGGCAGGCATCCTTTATTGGTCTCTATTGAATGCACCCGTGGCCTTAAAGCATTCTCAATTTCAGTCATCGGCCGCCGGATTAAAGATCCGGAACCTGTAAAAACAACCTCTTCCCCGGACAGCGCGGCAATGGATGCAAACAACCGGATGGCCAATCCCGATTCCCCGCAATTCACACTGCCTTTAAACGGCTTCAACCCCCCATTAATAATAAGCCGCTTGCCATCCTTTGCAATACCGGCTCCAAATTTTTCAGCAATTTTTATGGCCACAACGGCATCATCGCAGTACGATGGATTGTGTATGGTGGTCAGTCCCCTTGACAATAAACCGGCAACCACCGTTCTGATCATCACGCTCTTTGAACCGGGAGCCATAACTTTCCCGGAAATTTTGGAATTTTTTATTTCTATATGTTTCTTCAGACCCGACATTTAGTTATGATAAGGTCATTGATGAACCCTGATGTAGGATTCAAGATATTCACCGAGTTTTGTAACTTTCATGGGTTTGATAAAGGCTTTACCGATGGCATTCAGCAATACAAAATGAAACAGTTTATTTTCTTTCTTCTTATCCCTCAGAAGTTCCTTCATGAGAACCCTGGCCTCAAGTTTTAAAGGCACCGGAAATCCGCATCTGTGGATAAGATTCCTGATCCGGTTTGCATCTTCTTCCTTAAGGGTACCTTCCATAAGCGAGACCCACACGGCTACCAGCATGCCCTGGCTGATGGCTTCACCGTGGGTCATTCCATAGGTCGTCTCAATGGCATGGCCGAATGAATGTCCGAAATTCAGCAAACGCCTGCGGCCACTTTCACGTTCGTCGCATTCCACAATGGATATTTTTATTTCAACAGATCTCCTGATAAGTTCAGCAGTTACCGCTTCATCAAGTTTCAATATTTCAGCATACCGGTTCTCAAGAATCTCAAACAGGCCGGCATCACTGATAACAGCAGACTTAATAATTTCGGCCAGTCCGGACAGCCGTTCCCTGTGGGGCAAGCTCTTAAGCAGCCGGTGGTCGCAGATCACGAATTCCGGTTGACTGAATACCCCGACCATGTTTTTAATTCCCTGAAAATTTATTCCATTTTTACCACCCACACTGGCATCTACCTGGGACAGCAATGTTGTGGAGACAAAACCGAACTTAATACCCCTCATGTAGGTTGAAGCCACAAAGCCGCCCAGATCACAAACCACGCCCCCTCCAATAGAAAGCAAAAAAGAGGATCTGTCCATCCCCAGAGCAATCATTTCCTGGTATACCTTTGCAACGGTTTCCAAAGATTTGGAATCTTCACCGGGTTTAACGACCACCACCGGAAACTCGGGGAACAATTTTTCATACAACTTATGAACATTGGCATCGGTAAGAACAACCACCCGGTCAGGAAGGTATGAACCAACGTTACCTAGGGATTCTGCAAAGAGGATCTGTGACACATTACCTGTGCCAACAACTTCCAGCCTACTGACATTCAACGCTTTCTGCATTTCAGTAATTTGGTCATTAAAAGTTCATAATCGAGGTTTGCCTGTTGATTGATTCCTGATGTATGGCCTTGAACACACTGTCGATAAATTCTTCACTCAAGCCTAACTTCTTTGCCAGTTCTTTACGTTCCACAAGTATTTCGGCCCAGCGGTCGGTTTGTAAAATGGTTATTTCATTGACTTTTTTAAATTCGGCAATTTCCTCAACCACGTTCATTCTTGATTCAAAGATACGCATCAGGTCATCGTCTATTCTGTCGATCTTGCCACGCATAACTTCAAGGTCATGCCTGAGTTTCCGGCTGGAAATATCCGGGTGTCTCCAGACCAGGGAATTCAGTATTTCTTTGAGGTGATCCGGGGTCACCTGTTGTTCCTTATCGCTTAACGCCTTTTCCGGGTTGTTATGCGATTCAATGATCAGTCCGTCAAAATCAAGATCAACTGCTTTCTGGCACACCTCTTTCAGAAGGCTCCTTTTTCCTGTAATATGGCTTGGATCCACAAGTATTGGAAGTTCCGGGAACCGCCGTTTCAATTCAATGGGAATGCCCCACTGGGGAATATTCCGGTACGCTGATGAGCCATAGTAAGAAAATCCCCGGTGAATGGCCACCAGTTTCTTAATGCCCGCCTCGTTAAGTCTTTCCAATGCTCCAATCCAGAGCTCAATATCGGGGTTGATCGGGTTTTTAACAAATACGGGGACATTGGTGCCACGCAAATAATCAGCAAGTTCCTGGACCAGAAATGGATTTGCTGTAGTTCTTGCACCGATCCAGAAAACATCCACATCATATTTCAAAGCTTCTTTTATATGATAAGGATTCGCTACCTCTATTGCAATGAACAGGCCTGTTTGTTTTTTCAGTTTTTGAAGCCATGGCAGAGCCACCACTCCCAGGCCTTCAAAATTTCCAGGACGTGTTCTGGGTTTCCAGATACCGGCCCTGAAGATCGGAACATTCATCTCAGCGATCTTCTTTCCAGTTTCAAGAATTTGTTCTTCCGACTCAGCACTGCAGGGACCCGCAATAAATATTGGGCGCTTAAAATTCTTTCCGTCAATCTCAAGGGGTTCCAGCTCTAACTTTTTACTCATATCATACTATTTATCTAATGGATCTTTCAATTCTGCCTTTCGCTTCGAGTAAGGTTTCTTGATTGCTGCATAATGATATGCGAATATACCTATTTCCCTGATTACCAAATATAAATCCCGGGGTTATAAATAACCGGAACTGTTTCAAAACAGCCTCAGAACATGCTTTTGAATCAATCTCAGAATCGGGTATGCGGGCCCAGACAAACAGGCCTGCCTGATTCCTGGAATATCTGCATTGAAGCAAATCCAATATTTCCCAGACAATCACCCTTCTTTTCTTATAGGCTTCATTTTGCCGGTTATACCAGCTTTCAGGATTCTTTAATGCTTCAACAGCCGCTTCCTGCAAAGGCAGGAACATGCCCGAGTGCAGATTGCTTGAAACTTTTAATACACTGTTTACAAAGGATGCATTGGCCATGAGCATTCCAAGCCTCCAGCCTGGCATGTTATGTGATTTGCTTAATGAATTCAGTTCGAGGGCAACTTCCCTGGCTCCTTCAACCCCCAGAATACTCATGGGGTGGTCATTTAAAATAAAACTGTAAGGATTGTCATGACAGATCAGGATCCCGTTTCTTGTGCCAAACTGAATGAGCCTTTCAAACATGGCTTTTGAAGGTTTTGCTCCGGTGGGCATGTGCGGGTAATTTACCCACATTATTTTTAAATGGCTGAGATCCTGCTGTTCCAGTTCAGAGATATCAGGGAACCAGTTGTGTTCTTCATTGAGAGGATAATAAACAGGCTTTCCTCCGGCCAGGAGAGCCGCTGAAGTATAGGCAGGATAACCCGGATCCGGAATTAAAACCCGGTCGCCCGGATCAAGAAATGCCATTGAAATATAAAAAATACCTTCTTTTGAGCCCAATAAGGGGAGGACTTCCGTTTGGGGATCCAGGT
>CAYOFK010000050.1:0-17205 GCA_964403185.1 uncultured Rikenellaceae bacterium
TGCCGGGGTTAGTCAGGGGTGGGGTACTAAGCCGGATAATGAGATGAGGATGACTAACTCCGTCCTTTAGGGCGGAGATATTGAACTATAAACCACTAACCGGGCTTTAGCCCAAAACTTACATGAGTGATTACTCGTATCTCATGGTATGAGCCGGATTTACCCGTGTCAGCCGCAAGGCATAAAACAGGATTGTACACACTACAATAATGACGGAGAACAGGAAGTCCGGAATGAGAGGAGATTGATTTATTGAAATAGTGTTAAAAGTCATATCTGCAAGGAGTCAAATATGCTAATTTTAGGTCTCCCAAACCAATAACTACCGAGGATGATAAATAAACAGCTTCTTGATCCTGAAAGCATCGTCATCGTAGGTGGATCCAATGATGTTTCCAAACCGGGAGGAAAAGTCCTGAAAAACTTACTGAGCGGTTCTTATGCAGGCCGGGTATATGTGCTGAATCCCCAGGAAAAAGAGGTTCAGGGCGTACAATCCTTTCCCGGCCCGGACAGTCTCCCCAATGTGGATCTGGCCATCCTGGCCATCGCTGCCAGGCACTGTCCCCAATCCGTGGAATTCCTGGCCAGGAAAAAAAATACCAGGGCTTTCATTATCCTGTCGGCTGGGTTTAGTGAAGAAAGTGAAGAAGGTGCACAATGGGAAAAAAAGATTGCAGATACCATTCATAACACCGGCGGCTGTTTGATAGGGCCGAACTGCATCGGATTCCTGAACCATAATTATTACGGGATCTTTACCACACCTCTGCCTGAAACCAATCCTGCCGGTGTGGATTTTATTTCCGGTTCGGGGGCCACGGCTGTTTTTATTATGGAGTCGGGGATCCCTAAAGGCCTGACTTTTTCAAGCGTATATTCTGTTGGTAACAGCGCACAGACAGGGGTGGAGGATGTATTGAAATACCTGGATGAATCCTTTGATCCTGAGACAAGTTCACGGATCAAACTGTTGTATTTTGAAAGTGTGAATAAACCGGAATTGTTGCTGAAACATGGCCGGTCTCTCATGCAAAAAGGATGCAGGATCGCAGCCATTAAAGCAGGCCGTTCTGAAGCGGGCAGCCGGGCTGCCAGTTCACATACCGGAGCACTTGCCTCACCCGATATTGCGGTGGATGCCCTGTTTAAAAAAGCCGGCATTCTAAGGTGTTACAGTCGTGAAGAACTGTCAACGGTGGCAGCCATTTATAACCATCCCCTGCCGGAAGGGAAAAATATGGCCATTGTGACCCATGCCGGAGGGCCTGCCGTCATGCTGACCGATGTTTTTTCTGAGGCGGGATTGCAGGTTCCGGAAATAAAAGGGCCGGCCGCTGATGCACTGCTTGAGAAACTGCATCCGGGTTCTTCCGTTGCCAATCCAATTGATTTTCTGGCTACCGGTACAGCCGAACAACTGGGGGTCATTATAGATGCCTGTGAAAAGCACTTTGAGAACATCGATGCCATCATCGTGATCTTTGGCAGTCCGGGTCTGTTTCCGGTAAATCCGGTGTACGACGTGCTGGATCAGAAGATGAAAAGCTGCAGGAAACCGATATACCCGGTTCTCCCATCGGTCATTAATGCCGGGGATGCCATAGAAGAGTTTATTTCCGGAGACCGTGTATTTTTCCCGGATGAGGTAGTCTTTGGAAGGGCATTGTCCAGGGTTTTAAAGAGCATGGAGGCCCCGGCTGCAGCATCCAAAACTCCTAAGGTGGATAAAAGAATGATCAGGCCTGTTATTGAATCTGCCGGGGCAGGATATCTTGACTCCGGAGTTGTTACTGCCCTTCTGGATGCCAGTGACATCAGGAGAGTTGCAGAACTCGTGGCAACGACTGCAAAGGAAGCGGTAAAGGTTGCAAAGGAAACCGGATTTCCGCTGGTGATGAAATGCGTGGGACCGGTGCATAAATCAGATGTCGATGGTGTAGCTTTAAACATTTCAAACGTGGAGGAAGCCATCGCTGAGTATAACCGGATGAAAAAGATCCCGGGTATGAAGACGATCCTGATACAACCTATGATCTCCGGCCTTGAGCTGTTTGCAGGAGTTAAAAAGGAAGGTGCATTTGGGCACCTCCTGATGTGCGGCCTGGGCGGGATCTTTGTTGAAGTCCTTAAGGATGTATCTGTTGCAATGTTACCCTTAGATCCGGGGGAGGCCAACAGAATGATCAGAAGCCTGAAGGGATATGAGATCATTAAAGGGGTCAGGAACCAGGAAGGTGTGGACGAAAACCTGTTTGCAGAGGTGTTGGAACGATTATCAGGATTGATAGCGGTGGCGCCTGAAATTGTTGAGATGGATCTAAATCCCCTGATTGGCAGAGGAGATCAAATGCATTGTGTGGATGCCAGAATAAGGATAGAATGAGTCCGGATTTTTGTGCAAACTATCAATATGTTTTTAAACAATCCGGATCCTGTAAAATAATTTTATATTTGTATTTAGAATATTTTACACTGTTTTATAAGTTAAAGATCATAAAATGAACAAGATAGGATTATTCTACGGGCCACAGAAGGGATCGGTAGAAACAATTGCATTCAAAATCGAAAAAATGCTGGGCGCTGACATGGTTGATCTTGTTCCGGTCAATTCTGCCAGTGCAAAAGATGTTGAAGCCTATACCAACATCATTTTCGGGATCTCAACAATCGGCAGTCACGTCTGGGCCCGTCAAACCCCCAGCGCTGACTGGGATAACTTTCTTCCGGAATTGGAAAAAATCAATTATACCAATAAGGTTGTTGCACTTTATGGCCTCGGTGATAGTGTGACCTATACACTTCATTTTGTTGATTCTCTGGGAATACTTGGAAAAAAACTTCTTGGATTGGGTGCAAACATTGTAGGAAGATGCCCTGTAACGGATTATGATTTTGAAGATTCTGAAGCCGTTATTGATGGAGAATTCATAGGGCTCCCTCTTGATGAGGACTTTGAACCTGAGAAATCAGAAACCAGAATCAAAAGCTGGCTGGATGGGATTTTATCTGAATTTAAATAAGTACACGGTTCCTGGCAGGCGATCGGTATACGGTCGCCTTTTTCTATCTGACAAAGGCAATACATGGATAAAAAATTAACAAGAGACACCCCTATAGATGGCAAGGTTGTCCGTGAGGAGATCATAAAGAGTGGTCTGCCGGAAATTGGCATGGGAAGTATCAGGGAAATCGTCAGGCTGGTTAATAATATACAGGCGAGGACCGGAAAAGAATTCATCAGGATGGAAATGGGGGTCCCCGGTCTGGCTCCGGTCGAAGCCGGTATAAAATCAGAAATCGAAGCCTTAAAAAGGGGTGTGGCGGCAAAATATCCCATGATTGAGGGTATAGCAGAACTAAAACAGGAGGTTTCGCGATTTGTAAAACTTTTTATGAACATTGAAGTCGATCCTGCCGGCTGTATCCCAACGGTTGGATCCATGATGGGATCCATGGCAGTTTTTATGGTAGCCAACAGAAACGACCATACCAAAGAGGGCACCCTGTTCATTGATCCGGGATTTCCGGTCCAGAAAGCCCAGGCCAAGGTATTGGGTCATAATTATTACAGTTTTGATATCTACAATTACCGGGGGGAGAAATTGCGCGACAAGCTGTTAGAGTATCTCAAAACCGGAAAGATCTCCAGCATTCTTTACTCAAACCCAAACAATCCATCATGGATTTGTTTCACCGACGAGGAATTACAGATCATTGGAGAGCTGGCTACAGAGTACGACATTATTGTTATTGAAGACCTGGCTTATTTTGGCATGGATTTCCGAAAGGATTTTTCCCGGCCCGGAGAGCCTCCCTTCCAGCCTTCGGTTGCCAATTACACAGGTAATTATGTCCTGTTAATTTCCAGTTCCAAAGCCTTCAGTTATGCCGGTCAGCGCATTGGCACCATGGTCATTTCCAATACCCTGTTTAACAGAACCTATCCCGACCTTAAACGTTATTATTCTTCAGATGGTTTTGGATACTCCATCATTTATGGAGCCCTGTATGCTTTGTCTGCCGGTGTCTGCCATTCGGCACAATTCGGGCTTACAGGCATCCTGAGGGAAGTAAACTCAGGAAGTTATAACTACCTTGCGGATGTTCGGGAATATGGTAAAAAAGCTAAGATCATGAAGCTGCTGTTCATTGAAAACGGTTTCAGCATCGTTTACGATACCGATATTGATGCTCCCATCGCTGATGGATTTTACTTCACCATAGCTTACCCGGGATTTTCAGGTGTGGACCTGTTGGAAGAGTTGATGTATTATGGGATCAGTGCCATATCACTGGCTATTACAGGAAGCGAAAAAACAGAAGGGATCAGGGCCTGCGTGTCCCAGGTACGCAGGGATCAGTTCGGTACGCTGGAATTCAGGTTGAAAGAATTTTCGAAACATCACCCTGTTCATTAATAGTTATTATTTTTTGGAATAAACAGCTGTGTGATTAAAATCATAGAGCAATAAATTATAAAATTCCTACTTTTGATCCGGTTGAATTAAATTTATTCTTACAATGGGAAAGGTTAAAGGAACAATTGAGGTCGATACTGAAAAATGCAAGGGATGTGAATTGTGCATTGGCGCCTGTCCGACCGATGTGATTGATATGAGTTTGGAAGTGAACAGGAAAGGCTACACTTATGCATATATGAAAAATCCTGATGCCTGCACGGGCTGTGCAAATTGCGCCATTGTTTGTCCTGATGGCGTCATTACAGTTTACAGGTATAAAATGGTTGAACAGGAAAATTGATATAAATTCCACATTAAATAAAAGAACTTTTAGGATGGAAGAATACATGTTAATGAAGGGGAATGAAGCCATTGCCGAAGCTGCTATCCGTGCGGGTACTGATGGCTATTTTGGTTACCCCATTACCCCTCAGAGTGAGATCATGGAATACCTCACGCTTGCCAAACCACATGAAAGTACCGGCATGGTAGTTCTCCAGGCTGAAAGTGAAGTGGCTGCCATTAACATGTTATATGGCGGTGCGGCAGCCGGAAAGAAAGTGATGACCTCCTCTTCTTCTCCGGGAATAAGCCTCATGCAGGAAGGGATCTCATACATCGCCGGCGCCGAATTGCCCTGTCTTATCGTGAATGTTGTGAGAGGCGGCCCAGGTCTTGGAACCATTCAACCTTCACAATCTGACTATTTTCAGGCTACCAAAGGCGGCGGTCATGGCGACTACCGTCTTATTACCCTGGCTCCTTCCTCGGTGCAGGAAATGGCTGATTTTGTTGAGCACGCTTTCAACCTCGCATTCAAATACCGCAATCCTGTGATGATCCTGACTGACGGCGCCATCGGCCAGATGATGGAAAAGGTCAGGTTTTCCAGTCAAAAGAAACGCAATGAAAAAGCTCCGGATTGGGCCACCGTTGGGAAACCGCCCGGACGCGGTCCAAACATCATAACCTCTCTCGATCTGGATCCGGCCAGGCATGAACGCCACAACATTAAGCTCCAGAGTAAGTATAGGGAGATTGAGAAAAATGAGATACAATATGAACTGCTCGATTGTGATGACGTGGAATACCTTTTTGTAGCCTATGGTACCAGTGCCCGGATCTGTCAGAAATCCATGCTGCTTGCACGGGATCAGGGGATAAAGGTAGGATTGGTCAGGCTCATTACACTCTGGCCTTATCCTTATGCCATGGTTAAGGAAATGAGCCGGAAGGTTAAAGGCATGCTTGCGGTGGAAATGAGCTCGGGACAAATGGTTGAGGATGTCAAACTGGCCGTGGAAGGGAAAATTCCCGTCGACCATTATGGCCGAATGGGAGGGATACTACCCGCACCTGAAGAAATCATTGAAGCTTTGAAGGAGAAAATTATAGGAGGATGAATAATGAGTGATATCACAGTAAATAAAAATGTAGCTGTTGCGGAAAATCTGGTGTATAAGAAAACCAATGTGCTGAATGACACTGTAATGCATTATTGTCCGGGCTGTGGCCATGGTACTGCACACCGCATCATCGCAGAGGTGATCGAAGAAATGGGCATCCAGTCCGAGGTCATTGGCATAGCTCCGGTGGGCTGCTCGGTGCTCATGTATAATTATTTTAATATAGACATGCAGGAGGCTGCCCACGGACGGGCGCCCGCTGTGGCAACCGCTGTCAAACGCCTTCTGCCTGAAAAATTTGTGTTTACCTACCAGGGCGATGGCGACCTTGCCGCAATAGGTACAGCTGAAACCATTCATGCCTGCAACAGGGGTGAGAATATTGTCATGGTCTTTGTTAACAATGGGATATATGGAATGACGGGAGGACAAATGGCTCCCACCACGCTGGAGGGCATGAAATCATCCACCACACCCTATGGCAGAGATGTTCAATTGATGGGCAATCCCTTAAAGATGACCGAACTGGTGGCTGAATTACCAGGCACTTATTATGTGACACGACAGGCGGTACACACACCATCCCATGTGAGGAAGTGCAAAAAAGCAATCCGGAAGTCATTTGAAAACACCAAACTGAATAAGGGCACCTCATTTGTTGAAGTGGTCTCCAATTGTAACTCAGGGTGGAAAATGACTCCCGTGGAATCCAATAAATGGATGGTGGACAACATGTTCCCGTTCTATCCCCTGGGAGATATCAAAGTGCCGGATGGGGAATTGATTAAATAACAAATAACAATGACCAGTATTCAGAAAATTTCTCATTTGGGATTTTTTATAAAATATTAAAAGTGAACCATGACTGAAGAATTAATCATCGCCGGCTTTGGCGGACAGGGCGTCCTTTCAATGGGCAAGATCTTATGCTACTCAGGAGTGATGCAGGAACAGGAAGTGAGCTGGATGCCTTCATACGGACCTGAAATGCGGGGAGGTACGGCAAACGTGACCGTGATCCTGAGTGACGACCGTATCAGTTCACCCATTCTTAACGCCTACGATTCCGCCATCATTCTGAACCAGCAATCAATGGATAAGTTTGAACCTGCAGTGAAGCCGGGTGGTGTTCTCATATATGACGGTAACGGGATATCCAGGCATCCTGAACGCAAGGACATAAATATTTTCAGAGTCGATGCAGCTGAGGAAGCATCAAAGATGGAATCGACCAGGACCTATAACATGATCATACTCGGCGCCTACCTGAAAGTAAAACCCCTGGTGAAGGTCGAAAATGTGATCAAAGGATTAAAAAAATCCTTGCCTGAACGCTACCATCATTTGATCCCCCTCAACGAAAAAGCCCTCACACGGGGATTCGATATTATAAAGGATGTGCAGGTCCTGAAGTGAGTGTTCCAGCCGCTTAGCGTCCAGTCGCTTAGCGCTTCCAAAGCGCTTAGCGGCTTTACAAAACCCTCATCACTTTTCATAAAAATGCATTTCCCGGATGTATGTGAAAACATTGCCGGGCAGGAAGTAATTAAGATTTTTTTTCTCACGTATAGATCTCCTGATAAATTCAGAGGATATCTCCATTCGCGGTGCTTCGGTCATGTGAATGCCCATTTCTTTAAATTCATCCAGCAGCTCCGGATTAGCCGGATATCCCGGTCTGGGATACACATACAAATGGTGGTTTTTTAAAACCTCCTGATAATTCTTCCACCTGGGGAGTGTATTAAGGTTATCGGAACCCATGATCAGTCCAAATTGTTTATTTGGGAATTGTTCACCGAGATAGGCCAGTGTATCAATGGTATATGAAGGTTTTGGGAGCCTGAATTCAATATCTGAAGCCCTGAAACGCATATCTGTACCAATGGCCAGGCGCACCAGTTCAAGTCTGTGATGGTTTTCAAGCAGGGTGGACTTGTCTTTTAAAGGGTTATGCGGGCTGACAACAAACCAAACCTCTTCCATATCCGTGTACTCCACCATATAGTTGGCAATGGCAAGGTGTCCGATATGGATCGGGTTAAAGGAACCAAAATACAGTCCTGTTTCCATGGTCAGGAGTTGTTTAAAAAATCGTTCACAACAGCAACAGATTTTTCGAGTGCTTCGGACAGATTATCGTTCACTATCTGCACATCGAAACGGCCGGCAAACCCCATTTCATGTTCGGACTTTTGCACCCGTTTCTGAATATTTTCCACCGAATCGGTTGATCTTTTCTGAAGCCGTTCTCTGAGATGTTCCGGTGAGGGGGGCATGATAAATATGGCCAGGGTTTGTTCAGGATACTTCTTTTTAATATTCAGTCCTCCAACCACATCCACATCGAAGATAACCGTTTTTCCCTCCTCCCATATCCGTTTAACCTCACTCATCAGGGTCCCGTAGAAATGATTCTCATACACTTCTTCCCATTCAATAAACGCATTTTCAGTAATTTTTTTCCTGAAGGCATCCACGCTCATGAAGTAGTAATCTTTTCCATCCACTTCGTTACTTCGCCGGGGTCTGCTGCATGCGGAGACAGAGAATTTAAGTCGGAGCCCGGGATGACTTAGCAGGTGTTTCACTATGGTGGTTTTACCTGCGCCTGAAGGAGCGGATACCACAACCATTTTTCCCTGTTTTGTCATTCGATCACTATTGGATTATGATGTCTGATCAAAGTACATTCAAGAGTTGTTCCCTGATTTTTTCCATTTCATCCTTCATCCCGACCACAATTTTCTGGATGTCAGCATCATTGGCTTTGGAGCCGATCGTATTGATCTCACGGCCGATCTCCTGTACAATAAAACCCAGTTTCTTTCCTGCTGATTCGTCTGCATCAAGGGTTTCAAGAAAGTAATTTATATGGTTTTCAAGGCGCACTTTTTCCTCTGTAATGTCCAGCTTTTCAAGGTAGTAAATCATCTCCTGTTCGAAACGGTTTGTGTCCAGTTGATTGTTCAGTTCCAGTTCAGAGAATTTTTCCTTCAATCGCGATTGTATTTTTATAATACGTTCATCTTCATAAATTTGGATGGACTTCAGGAATTTTGAAACTGTATTGATCCGTTTTTTCATGTCTTCACCAAGGGATATTCCTTCCTGCTTTCTGAAATTTCTTGCTTCATCCAGAACAATCACAATACTTTCTTTGATGCTCTTCCATTCTTCCTCATCCAATTCTTTAGGGTCCGATTTGAGCACGTCCGGGAACCGCGAGATCACAGAGATTAAGGTGTCGTCTGAAACATTGCCAATGATGGGAGAGAGGGCGTTTATCTGCTCTTTATAGGCATTTATTGCTTCCTTATTCAGCACCGGAATGGCCGGGTCTTCAAGATTCTCATAATAGATATTCAGATCGATTTTACCACGACCAAGCACTTTACTCACCAGCACCCGGACTTCTGCCTCTTTACCCCGGATGATTCCAGGGGATTTAATTGTCAGATCAAGTTGTCGGGAATTTAAACAACGGACTTCAATACTTAACTTTTGTTTCTCATCCTCAAGATTTACCTTGCCGTATCCTGTCATCGATTGGATCATAATCACTGGTATTACACCCTGTTTTTTTGTGTGGGGTGGATGAACAAAGTTAACAGATTCAGAATAATATTCAATGAAGCAAAGGGTTTAGCCTGCTGCTTTGCATCAGGTGGGCTGGACCACCGTTTTGTTTTTATACCGGCCTGTTAAATAATACAGGTACGAAAGGGTCAGGCCGGTAGTCATTCCCAGTGGTACGGCCCACCAGATACCAACTTCACCAAATTTTCCGGAAAGGATCAATGCCGAAGGTATTCGTATGAGCCAGAGGGCTATAAGGGTAATGAACATCGGGATGAGGGCATCTCCGGCACCGCGCATGACACCATTAATGGCAAACATTATTGCAAATACCGTATAAAAACTACTCACAATAGTAAGGTATTGATGCCCGATTCTGATGACTTCAGCATCTTCAGTAAACAATCCCATCAGGTATTTCCCGAAAAAAATCATCACAGCCGTCACCGTAAGAGAAACGGTCACAGACATGAGAATGGTGGCTGCCAGTCCCTTTTTCACCCTGTCTTTTTTTCCGGCTCCAAGGTTCTGTCCGACAAAGGTTGACAGGGCTGCCGAGAAGATCATGGCTGGCATGATGGCCAGTGAATCCAGTCTGATTGCAACAGAATACCCTGCTATAACATCGGTGCCAAAGGTATTTACAATGCCCATAATGGCCAGCATTCCAAGCGATACGAACGTGTGTTGCAATCCGGTTGGGATCCCGATCTGAAGACTTTTCTTGAACAGGGCACGGTCAAATTTCATCCCGGTTAGTTTAACATGGATCACCTCGTGGTAACGGTTCAGGTAGAGAACAGCGGATAAGAAAGCTCCGGTTTGTGCAATAATAGTGGCCCAGGCCACGCCGGCAACGCCCCATTTAAACACGATCACAAAGAGCAGGTCGAGCCCGATGTTTATAATGGTGGAGAACATCAGGAAATACAGTGGAGTTTTGGAATCTCCCAATCCCCGGAGGATGGCGCTGGTGCCGTTAAATCCAAAAAATGAGATCATGCCCAGCATGTAAATATTCAGGTAGGTCATGGCCTGAGGCATTATTTCTTCAGGCAACTGCATCAACTTGAAGACCTTATCGCTGAAAATGATACCTGTGGCTGTAATAAGAATGGAGGCAAAGAACATGAATATATAGAAGGTCTCGATCATGCTTTTTACCTTGTCAATGTCTTTGGCACCGAAAAACTGTGAGATCACAACCATTGATCCTGTTGCAATACCAATGATCAACGAAATCAGAGTGAATATAATGGGAAAGGAGGCTCCAACCGCAGCCAGCGCTTCTTTCCCAATAAAATTGCCAACAATGGCGCTGTCCACCAGGTTGTATAATTGCTGGAATACATTGCCCAGCAACATGGGCATGGCGAAGTTAAAAATGAGTCGGAATTCTTTACCTGCAGTGAGATCTTTCATTGAAGCAAAAAATATCCTGCGAAAGTGAAGAATATAATTCGCAATGCAAAGAGATGGTGGGAATTATTATTTCTCTTATTATCCGAGAAAATCATGATATGGGTTCCAGCTCCACCGTGAAATGCCTTAAAATAGGGGCTTCCTTAACAATTTTAAATCCCCTGGTAATGGATTTCCGGCGATCAAAGATATTGGCCAGGGCGGCAGCTACATAATCCATATGATTATTTGAATAGGTCCGCCGGGGAATGGCAAGGCGGACCATCTCCAGATCCGGATAACGATTCTCACGTGTCACCGGATCGCGGTCGGCCATCAGGGTGCCGATTTCTGCTCCGCGGACACCGCCTTCGAGATATAATTCCACGGCCAGTTTTTGCGCTGTAAACTCCTCTCTGGGCACACCGGAGAGAAAGTGTGTGGCATCAATGAAAACGGCGTGGCCACCAATTGGTTTTTGAAGCCTGATGCCATGTTCTGTAAGCTTTTCTCCCAGGTATGCTACCTGCTTAATACGTTGTTCGAGGTAATTAAACTCGGTGACTTCACGGAGTCCCTGGGCCAGGGCATTCATATCCCTGCCGGACATGCCTCCATAGGTGAGGTAACCCTCAAACATGATGATAAAGGTGGTGGCTTTTTCATACCAGTCTTTATCCCTGAGTGCAATGAAACCACCGATGTTAACAAGACCGTCTTTTTTACTGCTCATAGTCATGCCATCTGCATATTGAAACATTTCCCGGACGATCTCTTTAATGGATTTGTTTTCATAACCTGGTTCGCGGGTTTTAATGAAGTAGGCATTTTCAGCAAACCTGGCCGAGTCAAAAATAACCCTGATCCCGTATTTCCGGGACAGTTTATACACCGCTTTCATATTTCCCATACTCACCGGCTGACCTCCCGTGGTGTTACAGGTAAGAGTGACGATCACCATTGGGATTTGTTCCCCGGGGTTGGATCTGAATACAGATTCCAGCTTATCAAGGTCTACATTGCCCTTAAACGGATCGATGAGCTCGATATCATAAGCTTTTTCAACGGTGCAGTCAATGGCCTGTGCTTTTCTGAATTCAATATGTCCTTTGGTTGTGTCGAAATGGGCATTCCCGGGGATTTTCTGGCCTTCTTTAATAACTGCTGAGAACAGAACATTTTCAGCCGCCCGGCCCTGATGTGTGGGCAGGAAATAGTCGAATCCCGTAAGTTGCCGGATCACGGATCTTAGATTATAATATGAAGATGAACCGGCATAACTTTCATCACCCTTCATGAGTTCTGCCCATTGGGTATCGCTCATTGCCCCGGTACCGGAATCGGTCAACAGGTCTATATAAACCTGAGTGCTGGGCAGATTAAAAAGATTGTACCTGGCATCCTGTATCCATTGCTGACGTTCAGCCCTGGTACTTTGCCGGATGTGCTCTACCATTTTTATTTTAAATGGTTCAGAATATGGAAGTTGCATGATTTTAAAAAATAAGGTTGGGAAATTGAAATGAATTGTTGTTCAGGGTTGTAAAATTTAACCCTGATTAGTGTTTGAAAATGGAATACTTGTCCCTATTTTTGATGTTTAGAAAGCGACGGCTGGGGGAGAATTTGAGAAACTGGGGAATGTGCATGTATTTTACTTTCTTAATACAAATTTAAGGCATTTCTTTATGACCTTGAAAAGAATTCATCATTTTTATTTTTTTTCACTGTGGTATGTTTCTTGGATTTGCCGGTTGATATTACCAGGATATTAAATTCCTTTTAATGAAGCGGACTGATTGTTTAAGAATTCATGTGGTGGTTTTGCTATTGGGTTTGCCGGCAGTGATCACTGCACAGCCGGATAGCCTGAAGCTTCAGGGCCGGGATACCTCTTTGCAACAAACCATTCCTGATGCGGGCATCCTTAAGGGTGCGGACCAGTCAGTTCATTTGGATACCATCCTCCATGCCCTGCAAATACTGAAACAATATCAGTCTGATGAGGCCAACTGGGAGGACTCTGACGATCCCCTTCGTCTTGCCATCCAAAGTTTGATCCTGCATGTCGAGATCAAACCACTGGACAGCACCATCCTTTTCCTGAACAATTATTCCTACAGTAAAGTGAAAATAAAGAAGTTGCCTTTCACAGTCCCTGACAGTAATAATATAAGGATTTCTGATTCTTTATTGATGGCGGATTCAACGATGGCGGGTGATTCATTAATGGCTGCCGAACCAGACAGCCTTATCAAACTGGAATCCCTTGGAATGACCACTCCCGGTGATTCTCTGGTTCTGGAAATTGTCAGGACCCGGCTGAAAGAGCCTCCTGAAGATTCTTTAATGCGGGCATCTCATGACAGTCTGGCAATGCTTCGGCCGGATTCGCTGGATGATTACATTGCCGGAAAAGATTCCGTTCACAAAGCCATTATGGATCTGATTTACTTTCTTGAATCCAGGCCTGCCACTTCCTGGTTATACAATGTGGCCGGAGATTCTACGAAGGTCACCACATCCGGTGATGAACCCGTAATCAAGCGTTTCTGGCTGAAAAACAATGCCCTGGATTCCGCTGGTATATGGGTGGAACCCATCGGTAACGGGAAATTCCGTTTTATTGTGGATGATGGCATACGGTTCCAAAGGATGACTCCGGGCAAATACAGGCGTAAGTATCAGTTTGCAAGGCAGGATGTGGATGCCGGATTGAAAGAGGTGCAACTCATAGATATTAAAAAAAATCCGTGGAATATTGGGGGTATTGGAGAACTACTGCTCTCACAGGTCTATCTTTCGAACTGGGCTAAAGGGGGTGAAAACTCATTGTCGGCGCTGTTTAAAACCAATCTGGATGCTATATACACCATGAATAAGGTGAAATGGGAGAATGTGTTCAGAGCCAGATATGGGATTGTGAACCTTCGGAATGAAGGGGTCCGGAAAAGTGAGGACCAGTGGGAGATCAATACCAGTGTTGGATTCAAAGCATCCAAATTGTGGTTTTACAGTTTTGCGTTTAACTTGAAAAGTCAGTTTGCCCCGGGCTATAAATATCCGAATGATTCTGTGATCGGATCAAATTTCCTTTCACCGGGATACCTGTATTCATCGGCCGGTTTTGAGTACAACCCGGATAAGCAAACACAGATCCTGGCATCCCCGTTGACCTTCCGTTCCACTTTTGTTATTGATACCGTCAATATTGAACACACAAAATTTGGAATATTCAAAGACCGCAAGGCTTTAAATGAAATTGGCATCTTTGTGAAAGCCAGCCATCTGTACAAATTCACAGAAGATCTGAGCCTTGAGAACCGGTTGCAGTTTTTTACCGATTATCTGGGTTTTAAAAAGGTGGATTTTGACTGGGAATCCAATTTTAGAGCAAAGTTCGGACCGTTTTTTACAGTTAATATTAACATCCACTTCATTTATAATTCAGATGTTACCTTTCCCGTACTGGATGATACCGGGGCAGTAACCGGCCGGAAACCAAAACTCCAGTTTAAAGAGTGGGTAGGATTGGGTTTGTCATATAAGTTCTGAGATCCGGTTATGTTATTAAAGGACTTTTTTCCGCTTCATTCAAACCTCTAAAACCTATTTTTCCAACTCTACAATATATGTTTTCCGCAAAGTTTTGGGCCGGGTCTTCGGGTTCAGGAAATTCGCTGAGAGCAGGGTGACATGAAAATGATCAAATGAAGCAACCACATGAACCTCATTAAAAGCGGCCTCCAGTTGCTCCAAATTCCTGTCATCCGAAAAAAGCCAGATCCTGTCCTGAGACTCCAGGCAGGACCTGATCTCCTGAACCGAATGCACTACAGGAACAATTTTTTTCATGCGAAAATCCAGGGTGAAGTCAATCCCGGCGAAACTGTAAAGCCGGTCCGGAGGTATGCCATTTTCCAGCACATAATCACCGGCCCTGCTGCCACTCTGGTATTGCAGAAGCTTTGGATAAAAATGCGTGTTTAATAAAAAATTAATGCCAATGATGGTTAAGAAGGTTGGTAATAAAACGGGGTAGGGGATGTTCTTTTTACAGATGTACGCCAGTACGGAAAGTAAAAACAGGCCGGAACCAGTAAGGATGATCAGAATATTCTTAACAGGGAAGGCCACAAGGCAAATATAGCTGATGCCCCCCCAAAGCAGCAGGTTCATGAAAATATGAAAGAAGAATAAGGATTTTCGTGCCGGTCCGTTAACACGGGTACTCATAAATCCCTGGGCGGCCAGAATCGCTGTAAACGGGAATGCCACAAAAATATAGTGAGGCAGTTTGAACTGCGACAGGGATAAAGCGGCAACCGGTAACACAAATCCCATTAAACTAAATATCTCGACTGTATTTCCTGGTTTAAACAATTTGATCGCTTGTTTTATAAGAGCATATAATGCAATCACCATCCAGGGCATAAAGGCCCACAAAAATACATGGGTAAAATATAAATATCCTGTATTATCTTTCCAACTGCTTTCGCCTGTGATCCTTCCAAAGCTCTGGGTCCAGAAAAAAAATCCCGGTCCTTCCCGGCCAAATTGTTTATACAAACCCCATAACATGGGGCTCAGGATCAGGATTATTATCAGAATTCCTGCCATCCACTCCCACCTGAACACGTTATGCCACTGCCTTTTATATACAACTTCACCTCCAACAGCCAGTATCGGGACCACCAAACCAACAGGACCCTTTGCCAGCATAGCCAGGGCAATGCCCGTGAATGCCAGCATGAAATTTACCAACCGCCTGAATTTAAGGTATTCGAGAAGCTGCCAGACACCGAAAATGACAGCTCCTGCGAGCATGGTGTCGGTACGCACATCATGATTAAACAGAAACCAACCCTGACATGTGGCCAGAAATAAAGCCGCCAGTAATCCCGTTTCCCGGTTGTAATACAATTTTCCCAGTCTGTATGTAGAATATACCCCAAGCAGGGTGAAAAGTAAGGATGGCAGTCGGAATGCAAACGGGGACAATCCGAAAATGCTATACGACAGTGCTGATAACCAGAATAATAACGGAGGTTTGTCAAGATAATCTGCATGGTGGTGCTGCACCTGGAGATAGTTGCCTGTTTCCCGCATCTCCATGGCTATAGTGGCATACTGCGCTGAATCCACCGCCATAACATCAATGAAGACAGCACCCGAAATGTATACCATTCCAATTAAGATCAGGAGAATGGTGAGGGATTTTTTATCGAACACAAACATGGTTCATTTTCTTGAAAAGAGTCCGTATTTCAGGATGCAGTATATGGCCCTGAAGCCATCTTTCCAATTGATCTTTTTGCCTTCCGCATAAGTCCTTCCATAGTATGAAATACCCACTTCGTAGATCCTCACACCGGGTATCTTGCTAATCCTTGCTGTTACCTCAGGTTCAAAACCAAACCGCTGTTCCTTTAGTTTAATACTTTTAAGCATGTCTGCACGGAATAGTTTGTAACAGGTCTCCATGTCGGTGAGGTTCAGGTTGGTAAAAATATTTGATACAAAGGTTAAAAACTGATTGCCTATGGAGTGCCAGAAAAACAATACCCTGTGAGGATCCGACCCCATAAATCTGGATCCATATACCACATCGGCAAATCCATTCAGCATGGGCTTTAAAAGCCGGTTATATTCCTCCGGATCATACTCCAGGTCGGCATCCTGTATAATGATATAATCGCCTGTTGCCTCCCTGATCCCGCGGTGCAGAGCTGCACCCTTTCCCATGTTTCTTTCCTGTACAAAGTACCTGATCCCGGCTTCAGGGTGTTTTTTCATATATTCCGCTACGGCCTTTTCCGTGGCGTCTTTTGAACAATCATTCACTACTATCAGTTCCTTCTCCATCTTATCTGCAAGTGTAACTGCAGACACTTTATCAAGGACCTGTGCAATGGTTTTTTGTTCATTATATGCAGGAATGATGATGGATAGTCTTTTCATGGAATGGGAAGCGGGTAAGTTGTAATGAGAATTTATTTGTATTTACAGATGATATTGATGCGCCAAAGATAATAAAAACCAGCTCCAAAGCCCGGGTATCTGAGTAGGTTTAATATCTGTTGCCAGAATATATACTGGGAATTAATTACTATTTTTAAACCATATCTGTTATCCGGTTAACAAACAAGTTCTAATGCTGGCAAAAGCCAGGTTCAAATGCGAAGCCTTTCATCCATAGTACTACTGCTTATTATTGGAGGCACACCGGTTTGCGGACAATTGAGTGAAGGAGGATACCCCCCCGGTTTTGAACACTCCTCTAAATCACAGGTCATACCCACTGAGGTAATGCCCGTGTTTGATATTCAACCACTGCTTAAAGAAGACGCTTATGT
>CAYOFK010000051.1:0-17191 GCA_964403185.1 uncultured Rikenellaceae bacterium
GGATAAGGCCAACCATGGAATGGTTGAAGTCAGGCTAAGTGAGAAGATATTTTTCGCTACACTCAACCCGGCAAATTAAGGATTGCAGAACCAATTTTAAAAATTACCGGGAACAGGCGCATTACCGGCAATGATTTTTTCAGAAAAATCCGGATTCAAAATGCTGCTGTACAGTTCTTTATTGCCAAGAATCTCAAGCGCTTTCTGAATGTCCTCGTCCCAGCTTAATGATGAATGGATCTTTCCTGCCTGATAATAATACCTTCCGGCAATTTCATTGGTCAGGAATCTTGAAATTTCTTTTTCAAATTTTTCAAGATTTGCCTTCACATCATACTGAAGGCTTTTTTTCAGGTTTTCAAAATCACCGGCATGCAATTCATAAAATCCTTCTTCCTTTGCTTCCCGAATAAGTTTTTCATAGGTTTTTTCGGACCTGGACTGGTATTTGAAATCTGAATCCAGAACAAACGTTATAAATCCGGCATAATCTTCAGAAGAAGTTATAAATTCTCCTGCGGGTGCAATGACGCTGTGTGACGCTGTATATTGTGTGGCATAGTCAAAAAACATATCTTTTGCATAGAGCTGAACGGTAAGAGATTGTGCATTTTCAGGATCCACAGGGACATCGGGCATGATTCCCCCGCCATCACGAACTGTCCGGCCCTTACTGGTTTTAAATTCTGAAATCAAAGAATCAGGAATGTAACCAACACTGCCGTCTTTGTTTCTGTGGGTGTAATCCAGAGCCTGGATGCAGCGACCACTGGGAATATAATACTTCGCAGTGGTTACTTTCAGTTGGTTGTTATATCCCAGGGGGCGGGTTGTTTGAACCAGCCCTTTACCAAATGTACGTTCACCAAATACAACACCCCGGTCGAGATCCTGCATAGCGCCGGCAACAATTTCTGCCGCTGAAGCAGAACCCCGGTCAACAAGTATTGCCAGGGGAATGTTTACATCCACCGGATTGTTTGATGCAATATAGGTGTGGTTGTTATTTTCGGCCTTACCTCGCGTGCTTACAATCTCATTGCCTTTGTCAACAAACAGGTTGGACACTCTCACGGCTTCGACAAGTAATCCGCCCGGATTGCCACGGAGATCAAGAATAATGCTTTCGGCATGGTGGGTCTTCTTAAGATCATTAAAAGCAGCCTTCACCTCATCACCGGCATTTGTTGTAAAATTTGACAGCCTGATGTATCCTGTATTTTCATCAATCATACCATAATAGGGAACATTTGGAATAACAATTTCTTTTCTGGTAATGGTACAGGTGACCGGTTTTTCAACACCAAACCGTTCTACAGTTACGGAAACATCAGAATTTGGTATTCCTTTAAGAAGTTCACTTACCCGGGAAGTATTCATGTTTTTTATTGAAACACCATTGATCTCAATAATAATATCTCCCGTTTTAAGTCCGGCCCTATCTGCCGGAAACCCCTCATAAATCTCAGCAATCATGGTATATTCACCACGGATGCGAATTAATGATCCCACACCGCCATACTGTCCTGTAGTCATGAAGCGGAAGTTTTCCAAATCAGATTCCGGAATATATACAGTATAAGGATCCAGCGTTTTAAGCATGGCATTTATGCCTGTTTGGATCATCTTCTCGGGATCTGTTTCATCAACATAAAAGTAGTTCAGTTCCCGGAACAGGTTGGAGAAGATTTCAATATTCTTAACAAGTTTAAAATCATTACTTTCTCTAAATGACAAAAGTCCTGCAGAGATGATAACAATTAACAAAACCGCCACAATGTATCCCTTTTGTTTTCTCATATCTTCAAATATTTTATTTATTATGATTTTGCAAAATAGGTCTTTTTATTGAAATAAAATTCATGGCACCGGATCGTGTCCGTGTCCACCCCAGGGATTGCAGGATAAAAACCTCTTTAATGACAACCACCCGCCTTTAAAAGGTCCGTATTTTCGAATGGCTTCAAGACTGTATGTGGAACAGGTGGGTGAATATCTGCAGGATGCCGGGAAAAGTGGTGAAATCACATTCTGATAGAATTTTATCAGTCCGGTAAATATAAATTCAAGAAGCTGTTTCATGAATTAACTGACTGAGATTATTAATTAATGTACCGAGGCTTATCTCTAATGTTGAATAAGGCAACACCTTATCAGAAACGTAAATAATAAATAAATGAACAGATTTTCCATTCCCCAGAGCTTCATAGAGGCCCTGTTTTTGTAGTCTGAAAATTTCGCGGGTTCGTCTTTTTAAAAGGGTTCTGTCAACGGCCTTCCGGATCTTTTTTTTTGGAATGCTGATAGCTACCTGTAGAGGAGATGCATCAGGACCATTCAACTTCCAGAAAATACGGTATGGAAATCTTAATTCTGACATCCCTGCGGAAAGAAGGGATTCGATGATTTTACGACTGGATAATCTTTCCGTTTTCTTAAAGGTCGTCCGTTGCACCTGATGGATCTTTTTGGACACCATACTCAATATTTTGGATTAAAAACAAATGTAATCCTTACAGACCAACAAACGCGGGGAGAAGGCAGACAATATTATTTATTATTCTTATTATATTCCACAATGAATTGTTCAAGAGCCATGGTCATAGAAGGTGCTTTTGGGTTCGGAGCCTGGACATGCAGCTTAAAGCCTGCGTTCTTAACAGCTTCTGCAGTGGTGGGTCCAAAAGAAGCAATATGGGTGTTATTTTGCTTAAAATCCGGAAAATTATGAAGCAATGATTTTATACCCGTTGGGCTGAAGAAAACAAGAATATCATAATCCTGAGTGGCCAGATCCGAAAGATCACTACATACGGTCCTGTATAAAATAGCTTTGGTATAAGTAATCTTACCTTTATCAAGCATTTTGGGAATTTCTGTTTTATGCATATCCGAAAGCGGGCAAAGGAAATTTTCGTCTTTATTTTTCAGAATCAATCCCATAAGATCCTCAAATTTCCCTTTACCATAAAATATCTTGCGTTTCCTGTACACAATGTATTTTTGCAAATAATGTGCAATGGACTCTGAAACACAAAAATATTTCATTAAGTCAGGAATGTTGACGCGCATATCTTCCGATATACGGAAAAAGTGATCAATGGCAGTTTTACTGGTGAAAATAACAGCCGAATGATCAAGGATATTTATACGTTCCTGCCGGAATTCTTTTACTGAAACCCCCTCGATATGAATGAAAGGCCTGAAATCAATTTTAAGATTGTTTTTAATGGCCAGGTCAAAATATGGGGATTTTCCATTGGAAGGTTCGGGTTGTGATACCAATATTTTCTTGATTTTCAAAACTTGTAATTTTTAGTTACATCAATCTAAACAACACTCGCTATTCGGGCATAATGATCCTGAACAATATCAGCACTGGTAGAATTTCCAGGGCGCAAAGATACAAAATAGTATAAAAAACAGAAATATTTTTCGAGATAAAAAGTCTGAAAAGTCTGAATACACGTAATAAATATAGCACAAAAAAAATGGTAAAGCCGGCATAGATAAGGACTTCAGACAAGTCAAATCTGGCATATGCCAGTAGCAATGTAATGGGAATTAAAAACAATCCAACATTTCTGGTGGAAAGCGATATGGTATGAAAATATTCTCCAAATATCTTTTTTGTACCCGAAAAGGATCCCACAAAAAGTGAGGCCAGGTACCTGAGAATGTACCAGCAGAGCACAGCTCCCAGAATCATTAAATACCTGAGAAAATCGGGCAATGGAAACAGAATGATCTCAAAATGATCCCATACCTGATATACAAATAAGGGGACTACAAGAAAGAAAATAAATGAAAACCCCCAGCTCGCACCCTGGTAAAGCAGGTTTTTATTCATGTACAAATTATGGGCCGACTGGTAATTTACCAGTGATTTTACAACGGGTGCCAGAAATTTTCCAAAGAACAGGCGGATGCGTGCCAGCTGGATGAAAATGAGTATAAAAATGACAAGGAACCAATCCGGAGCGGAGGTTTGTGCCCTGGAGGAGATCTGGTTTTCCGTTACATCCGGGTCGGGCCTGTTCTGATAAATAAAAAAATCCGTTCCTTTTACCGCTGTATCGGCCCTGTGAACAACCGGATGTTTTTGAAAATACATTTCAGGCCAATGATCAGCAGAATCAAAAGCAAAGATCAGGTGGCCGGGCTCCAGATACCGGACCACAGGCAAAACCGGTTGCGGGTTAACGGGGGCAGCAGGTACAGAACTTCTGGCAGTTTCAATGGAATCGATTAACTGATCCCGGCGTTCACCCCGTTCCAGTATGAGTTGAATTTCTTCCGGTGAATATTTCCTTAAGGATGCGGTGGTATCCTTTCTGCCAGAATCCGGAACCGGCAGAGTATCCGGACTGAGAGTGTCTTTCCGGATGAGAATAATGGAGTCCTGGGATTGGGTAAATGGTCTTGAAAATTCCCCGGTCATAGGAAAATTTTTTGCAAAGATAAGGAAATCGGCAGGACTTGATTCAGTGAGACTGTGATTTTAAGAAAAGTAAGGATGGGGGAATTAAAAATAGCCTGTTGATGTGTTTGTGGAAGGGGGTTTTGTCCGGATTTTTTTGAGAAGATTGTTAGCCAATCTGCTGGCGCCAATCCGGAACAAGTCTTTATTTAACCACGACATTCCGAGGATTTTCTTAACGATGGCATAGTAAACCAGTGCATCTTTTGCTGATACAATCCCCCCTGCAGGTTTGATGCCAACCTTTGTACCGGTATTATGATAAAATTCCTGAATAGCCAGGGCCATGACCAAAAATGCTCCCGGGGTTGCCGGGGGACTGAATTTCCCTGTAGAGGTTTTAATAAAATCAGCTCCGGCCTCCATACTGATAAAGGATGCTTTACGTACCATTTTCAGATCAGAAAGGGCCCCTGTTTCAAGTATTATTTTAAGTTTTGCCTGGCCGGCAGCCGATTTAATATCTGAAATCTCTTTTGAAACGGAACGGTCATCTCCAGATAAGAACAAACCCAGAGGCAAAACCGTGTCAATTTCAGTGGCGCCGCTCTCTATAGCCAGGCGCACCTCATTTAGTTTGATCTCCAGGAAGGTTTGAGAGGAGGGAAATCCTGCAGCTACGGATGCAATCCCAACACCCCGGGCATTGAGATGTTTATGAATCAAGGGAATAAAATTCGGATATACACACAGAGCGGCAACATTCGGAATGCCAGGGAATGCCGTGTTGAGGGCATTTACTTTATGACACAGGTCCAGAACTTTTTGAGGCGTGTCTGTAGAATTGAGGGTTGTGAGATCAATAAAACTGAATAGTTTTTGGAATATCTCAGGTGTAGCATGGGTTTCAAGGTCCTGGGTAATGGAATCAATCTGGTGGTTTATTACCTCAGGATCAATGTGAATGTTTAATTTACCGGTGCCTGTGTCCATAGTATGTTATTCTTTGTTTTTGGAATCAATAAGAATAGTAACGGGCCCGTCATTTTCCAGGGAAACTTTCATATAAGCTCCAAATTCTCCTGAAAACACACTTTTCCCAAGATGAGACTCAAGTGAAGAGATAAAACTTTTATACAATGGAATGGCCTGGTCCGGTCTTGCGGCTTTTATGTAGGAAGGACGATTTCCTTTTTTTGTTTTTGCATGCAAGGTAAACTGGCTAATGACAAGAATGTCTCCGCCAACATCCAGGATGGAGCGGTTCATAATCCCTTCATCATCCTTAAAGATCCTTAACCGGACAAGTTTTTCTGACAACCATTCAACATCTTTCTGACCGTCCTCTTCTTCAACACCCAGAAATATCAACAATCCTGTTTTTATTTCTGAGAGGGGCCGGCCGTTAACACTAACGGTTGCTTTATTTACCCGCTGGACAACAATTCGCATAGAGTGTATTTTTAACAGGTCCCCCCGGCCTGAAAATAAGCCCTTACAAAGTCAGGTTCAGGCATCGGAGGCCATCAGGAAAAACGGTTTCATCTCAAATCTGTGGTAATGTGGCCGCAACCGTTTGGTGTTGTAGTATTTTTCAATGTTAACAACCTTTTTGGAACTGGTAACGACATCCAGGGGCACATCATCATAACGGCCATTTTTTAATACAACCAGACGGCCATGAAACCCACCCATTATCAAGTCCAGGGCCAGGTTTCCATAAGCCATTGGCACAATTGAATCAACAGCATCCGGATCTCCGCCCCGTACCAGATAACCCAGTTTTTGATTGATTACATTTATGGTTCTTCCATGATTGAATTGTGCAGTCCTTTGTTTGATCTCAGACGAAACCAGGTCTCCGATCCCCCCCAGTTTTGAATGTCCGAACATGTCTTTTTCTCCTTCCTGGAAGACCATTTCACCACCCGTGAACATGGATCCTTCTGACACAAGGACTACAGAATAATTGCTGGGGTTGGTATTCCTGTCTTCAACCAGCAATTCAGTTAAATGGTCAATTTCAAACCTGTATTCGGGGATGACGCACCGGTTTGCAGATCCTGCCATTGTTGGCAGCATGGCAGTAAAACCGGTATAACGGCCAAAAACCTCCATAACCAAAATGCGTTCATGAGAACCTGCTGAAGTTCTGAGATTATTAGACATCATAATGGTACGCGTAATGCAGGTACTGAATCCAATACAATAATCGGTGCCCGGAACATCGTTATCCATGGTCTTTGGTATGGCAACTACCTTTATACCTTCCTGGTACAGGCGCACCGCATAACTCAGTGTATCATCACCCCCGATCGGGATCAAATAATCAACACTCAGCCATTCGAGATTTTTAATGATCTCCGGTGTAAGGTCATTGACCTCTTTATTATAGGTTGATTGTAAGTGGTAGGGCACTTTTTCTTTCGGCATGTGACTTGGTCTGGTTCGCGATGAATGTAAAAAAGTCCCTCCGGTACGACCGGCTTTATTGACAATATCATCCGTGAGAATGATGTAATTATTACTGTTATCAGCTTTTTGATCCCTGATCAACTCAGTAACTCCTGCCCATCCGCGGCGTAGTCCAATAACCCTGTAACCCTCTCTGTTTGCCCTGATGGTCACGGCCCTGATGGCCGGATTCAGGCCGGGAACATCACCACCACCTGTAAGAATTGCAATGACTCCTTTGATTTTCTTGGCTGGCATATTTTAATTTGTTAATAAGAACGGGCAAATTTAATAAAACTGAAAGTGAAATAAGCTGCTTACACCGGTAAAAAAATGAATTTTAATGCCGGAATAAAAATACAACACTTAAATCAGTCTAAAATAAACTATTTTAAACCCCGGATAAGCAGGAAAATACCGGAAACAAACCCAAGTGCCAGAAAGAATAAATAAATCAGCATGAACAATTTCAAATACCACAAATCTTCTGTGTGGTTTCGAACTTTTGATTCAAGGACCCGGAGCGACTGTTCCCTGGAACTATATTCCCTCATTAACATCATTAAAGAGTCTGATTTTTTTTCAAAAACACGGTTGAGTGAATCAATACGGAAGTCGTTCTTTTCAAGCGATTTTTCAAGATATTCCAGAGTATCCAGGGTGTGCTGATTTGGATCTGCCTGATTCATAAAATGAACAATGGTATCATTAATCCGGCTGCCATCAATGATGAACCTGCCTATTTTCGAAGCCATGTTATTGACCTCTGTGTTCAAACCACTAACATCCTGTCTTAGCTGAACAAAATCGTTTTTAACAAAATCCTGCCGGATCCCATATTCATCAAGCCCGGACAGAACGTCCTTGTATTCGTGGTAATTGTGTTCAAACAGCAGAATAAAAAAAACCAGGGAGAACAGAATAAAAACAGATCCAATAATTGCCTTATACGGAGGTTGATTCATCATAAATAAAATATTTTCCGCAATGCATCAACCTGTGTTAAAATGACAATTCAATGGAGAGGATATGAAAGTTGCCACCGTCACAATTTGATGAAATCTGCATGCGAACCAGGATGTTAGATATCCCTAAAGGAAAACAATATTTATTATAATTGCAAAGAGGGTGTCCGGGAAGTGTTTTAACGCAATGATCGCAAAGAATACGCAAAGTTCTTAAAGACGCAAATAACTAATAATCAATACTCTGTGGTTAAATTATTTTCAGTATTTCTTGACACCCTCTTCGGGCAATTTACCAATGGGGCCGGTTTTCGAGAATACCCGCCTGAGCGCTTAACGAGGACTGACGGGATCGGCTACACAGCGAATGGAAAGTCCATACTTTTTTTCATCTGAATTGATCCGGGCCGGACTGTCACTTCTGTTGATCAACAGATACCGTCCGCTAAGCTGGGAGGCTGAAGAACTCCAGAACAATCCCAGCACATTCAGATTATCAAAATAAAGATGAAATTTGTTTCCTGCCAGATATGCATTAAACCCAGAAGTTCCGTCAAACCTCAGGTCGAGGCAACTCGGATAATATTCTAAAAGTTCAAGAAATTCATCTTCGGAAGGCACATGCCATCCGTCCGGACACAGACCCTGTGGGGATGCCGCATTAACATAATTTACGGCCTCGGCCCATTGATATAAACCTCCATACGTACCACAGTACACATCATTGTTTTCATAGCAATATTTTTCGGAAATCCGGTTATCGGTCATTTCCCCATCCTGGTTTGTGCCTCCTGAAAAACTGAGAATTTGTATTCCGAAATTCAGATTTTCTGCCATCCACCACTGATTCCCGATTTTCACCGTTTTATATACCCTGCCATCACGTTCGTCTGTTAGTGTTCCGGTTGGGTTTGCAAGTTGTTTTTCTCCTGCACAGGAAGAAAACAAAAAAAATAACAGAATATATAAGCCAACAATCTGTTGCATTTATTAAAACAAATTACTACTTGAATACCCTCTAAAAATAAGTAAAAATTACGGGTTTAGCCCACAGCGGGGTGACGGCATTAAAAATTCCATTTGAGTCTTAAAAAGACAAAGGTGTTTTTACTGACAGTATTATCCCCGAATTTTCCCTGGAAATGCTGGAAAATAAATGAAAATGTCACATTTTCAAGCAAGGAATAGTCCAGCATCGGGCCCAGATAAAATCCTTTTTCCGAAGGAAAATACATGCCGGCAAACGTTCCTGAAAACAGGGGTGTGAATTGGTACCGGACCTGCCCGAATATACTGAGGTCGGTAAATGCAATATTCTTAACATTAAGCTGGGTAAAATAATAATCACCAAAAGAGAAATCCCCGTAATCGATATTGCTGTAAAGAAACTCCAGGCCCACATACAAAGAGTTTTTAAAAGAATAATCTCCTCCTATCGTCATCATAAATTCTTCATCGTGACTGTTTTCAAGGGAGTGGAACCATGTAAGTTCCCCCCTGAAACCCGCCCCTTTTATGTTGCCTGCCCAGCCTGTACCAACAACCAGGTCTTCACCGTTGAAATAACCTGCAAGGAATTGCAGGTCGTAGTTGTTGAAGACAGAAAATAAATACCGGCCGGCAGCCGTAACTTTTTGGGCGCTGTCAATTTTCACGGCAAAGTCTGCAGCAGAAGACAAGCCGGTATAATATTGTATTCTTATTGCATCACCGCCGGGTTTTTCCAGATAGTCAAAATCAAAATATGAATAGGCATTAAAAACATCATTGGGATTCCATACCATGCTCTGACCCCAATTGATGCGTTGCCGGCCTGCCCTGACCTGGAATTGTCCTGCTGTATAATCCACCCATAACCGGTCTGCTTTTGAAAGCAATATAAACGAGCGTTCATTAAATATCAACCATGACATGTTCAGCCAACCATTCTCAGCTTCAATCAGATTGGCATATTCCGGAATATACTTTACAAGGTCTCCGTAAATAAACCGGTTTCGGATCTCCAGGTTAAAAGTTATTTTGTCAGTGGCAAAGTACTTTAAATTCAGCCTGTTGTGTATCTGGTTTTCTGAAAACCAGTCTTTATCATAGTCTTCGAACAGGACTGTTTGCATATTGCTGACATAGCCCCTGAATTCAAAAAGATTTTCCTGTGACCAGAGGGGCCACAGGGTGCATGCCGTCAAAATGCATACCAGGAACCGTTTAATAAAGATGTTACTCATGCCCGCTCACCGCCTGAATTTATATTGATTTGTACTTCATATTTTGGCTTGAAGATATCACAGCAAATGATTGGTAATGCCTTTATTTTCTCACATCATCTGAATCTACCCTGCCGTCTATCAATGTGATAACCCGGCGGGCCTTATTCACAACACGGGCATCATGGGTTGAAAAAATAAACGTGATATTTTCATTTTTATTCAGGGTTTCCATAATGTCCAGCAAAGTCTCTGTGGATTTGGAGTCCAGATTGGCCGTGGGTTCATCGGCAAGAATAAATGTTGGTTTGGAAGCCAGCGCTCTGGCCACGGCCACTCTTTGTTGCTGCCCGCCGCTTAATTTATTGGGCCGGCTCTTTATCCGGTCTCCAATCCCTACTGCCCCAAGAAGTTCCCGGACTCTCTGGTTTCTTTCAACTTTTGGCCGGCCCTGGAGGTGCATGATAAATTCGGTGTTTTCACCTGCAGTAAGAACTGGGATCAAATTATAGGATTGGAATACAAAACCTATATGCCTGAGCCTGAATTGGGTAAGCTTTCTGGAACTTAAAGTCCAGATATTCAGACCGTCAATGATCACCTCTCCGGAGGTGGGCCTGTCAAGGCCCCCCAGCATATTCAACAAGGTGGTTTTTCCGGATCCGGAAGGCCCGACAATGGCAGCAAATTCGCCTTTTTTAAAGCTCAGATCAATGTTGTTGACTGCGGTTACACGAATGCCGGAACCATCATAAATCTTAGTCAGGTTTTTAATATCAATGATACTCATGATTATGGAATTTTTAATATTTTTCAATCAGTTTTCAATGCAGTATAGAGACACTATTCAATTCTCAGAGCTTCTGCCGGATCGTACCTGAGTGCCTTGTAGGCAGGATACAGTGCGGCAATGATCCCTGTAAAAATGACCATTATAGTGACGACAACAAACTGGCCGGGATCAATATTTGTATAAACAAGGGTGTCGTATCCAAGTTGTGCATACCCTTCCGCCCACCTTGACAGATTGATCGGATGGATCCCGAAGTGACTTGAAACTGCCCAGCCAAACAGGATCCCGATAATTCCACCCGTAAGAGTCAGCAACACCGTTTCCAGCATGATCATGGAAAAAACCCGCCTTTTACTCATACCGATAGCCAGCAGCATTCCCAACTCTTTGCGCCGTTCGAGAACCACCATGAGCATGGTATTGATAATGCCAAACAACAAGGCAAAAAGAATGATCACAATAAAAATATAATTGTAAAGGTCCATGGCTTCAGTCATGTAGTTCATTTCGGGGCTGATCTCTTTCCAGTTGAGAATTTCCAAATCAGGATATTGTTCTTTGAATTGCTGTCCGGCAACCGGCACTACCTTATTGTCGTTAAACAGAATGGCGATTTCATGAAAGACATCTGCCGGAAGATTGGTCAGCCTTAACAGATCAGAGTAGCGTACATAAACATTCATTTCATCAAATCCGGTATTGGCGGTTTCATAAATACCGACCACACGAAAAGCCCCGCCGGTAATGTTTTTTTCAGTGTCCTGAAGGGTGATCACTACCTTTGAACGCATTTTAACGTTCAGTTTTTCGGCTAGTTTTTTACCAATGACAACAGGATTGCGTTTCACACCCTCAAAGTAAGACCCGTCAATCAGCTTTGAACCAATCCCGGTCACCCTGCGTTCATCTTCCGGAACAATCCCCGATATTTTCACGCCCGTAGCTGTTTCGGCCGAAGCAACCATGGAATAGATGATCAGCCTTTTACTGACACCCAGAACATCGGGATTGGTCCCTATGGCATCGACATAGTGACTGGAATTGGGAACATAATTGGACAGCTCCGTGGTCTTCAGGAATTTTGGATCGTGGATCTGTATGTGGGATATTTCATTGGAAATCACCTGATCGATCCTTTGATTTATCATTCCGGTAAAAAAAGCCGATGAAAAAATCCCGGCGGTAAGGCCAAGGGCGATTGCGGTGATGACAACAGTGCTGCGCACTTTGTTTCTCCAGATATTTTTCCAGGAAGTTGACCAAATCATTGTATTGAGAATTTATGTTTTTTATTAAATTATGTGTTCCACAATTCCATTCTTCTATCCGCCTCCTTAATGAGACCGTAAGGCCCGCGAAACTGAAAGTTTGCCCACACGCAATAAGGGAACGAGTCCAATCAATGCGGTGATGATAAATACAGTAATAACCTGGTTGTAAAACACCCCGGGGATCCACGAAAAATACAAATAGGGTTCAATACCTATTTCAATCATGGTTTCAGCAGCGTCGCCGGTTAATTTGACAGGATTATTATACATCACTGAAATAATGGGAATACTTGCGGCAAAACCGGCCAGCACACCAATAAATCCGATGAGAATGGTCTCATAGAACATAATAGCCCCCATCCTTAAACGTTGCATCCCGATGGCAACGATTACCCCAATTTCACGGAGTCGTTCTGACAGCATCATGCTTATGGTCCCCAGTATTCCAAAACCGATAATAATGTAAAGAATGCCCTTCATCATTACAGCTCCGGCGCGGTCGGCCTCAATCATCTGGACCAACTCGGGCTGCATTTCATCCCAGGTCATCACAGCGTACGGACTGGATATTCTGTTTTTTAACAATCGGCTGGCCCTGGGAAGATCGTAAGGACTATCAAGCATGACAACTAATGCCGTAACAAGATCATCCGCCGTAAAGAATTTCTGGCAATTGCGGAGATCCATATAGATCATCTGCCTGTTCAAATCAGGATTTGGCAGTTCAATGATACCCCGGACCGGATATTTACCCGCAGCACTGACCCCGTGATATCCCTGCCCCAGGAGAACAAGGGTGTCCTTGACGGAAATGTTTAAATAATTAGCCAGATCTGATGCCAGGAGCAAGCCATCATCACCGGGAGTAAGGTATTCACCCGCGGAAAGCCAACGGCCAACACCGGTTATTTCATTCTCCATCTCCGGATCAATGCCAAAAAGAATGGTTCCCCTTGTAATTTCCTTTGAGGAGGCCAGGGCGAAAGATTCAAGCCGTGGAGCCACATTGGTGATCTCTTTGATGGATCGAACAGACATTAGGAGGCTGTCAGTGGGCTTAAATGTGTTGTGAATGGTCTTCTCATTCCAATAATCTTCATTCTGAATCTGCATGTAGCCAGAGTAGAACTGAACGACGTTTTGCACCAATGAACTGTAAGAGCCCTCCTGCATGGAAGACATTAGAGTGGATAACAGAACTCCGAAAAATACGGCGGCAGCAGTGATCAGGGTACGACCCTTGTTCCTCCAGAGATTTCGCCAGGCTATTTTGAGATTTTCCATGTTTTATCCTTGTAATGAATTCACAATTTTCAATTTAATTATTGAAGATACGGGATAAATGGCAATAAGAACTGCGAAGATGAATATAGTCAATGCCGGTCCCGTGAATACTTTAAAATCTGCACTGAACATGATTACGGGTTCAAATCCCATATCTGTATAGATTTCAGCCATCTGACCTCCGATGTGAATGGGGTTGGTGGCATAATAGAGTATGACAGGGAAGCTAACCAGGTACCCACTTAATACTCCCAGCAGTCCAATCAGAACAGATTCCAAAAACAGAATTATTGAAAGTTTAAAACGGTTCATGCCCATGGCGATCATGATACTTAGCTCCCTCTTTCTCTCAGAAACCATCATAATGAAGGTGGCCAGAATGCCGAATGCAATTAATAAAAACAAAAGATTTTTCATGAACCTTCCACCGGACTCCTTCCCATCAATAAACGACACCAATCCGGGCAACAGATCCAGCCAGGAATATATTTTTATGTCCACAAAGTTCTGTTTGTTGAAATTTTCCATCACTGCAGTTATTCGAGATATTTGATCTGTCATAATAACTAAGGATGTAATCCGGTTATCAAGCTCAAGAAAACGTTGGGCTGCTGAAATATCCATGTATAATATCTGGCGGTTGAGGTCCGGTAATGGAAAGTTGAGGATCCCCTTAACTGGAAATAATCCGGCCGCATTTACACCATGGTAGCCCTGTCCTATAAGAGCCAGGGTATCCCCAACAGAAACGTTAAGATTTTTTGCAAGGATCTCACCCAATACCACACCGTCATCACCGTTTTCAAGATAATGACCCCCAACCAGCCATTTGGAGAAATTTGACAGCGACTTTTCTTTTTCAGGGTCCACTCCTGCAATGGCTGTTGCATAACTTTTTTCTCCGGAGGATGCCAGGGCAAACGACTCTATCTTTGGGGTCGCAAGCACAATATCTTCCTGACTGTCCAGGAACTGTTTTACCACATTATTTAGTTCAAAACTATTGTTAATACTTTTTAGCTCCCGGAATTCTTTATTCTGGATCTGCATGTGCCCGCTGGAAAGCCGGACCATATTATCGATCATGTTCTGAAAAGAACCGGTTTGCAGCGAGGTAAGAAGTACAGCCCAGATGACACCGAAAAATATTGAAGCAACGGTAATCAGGGTTCTTTTTTTGTTCCTCCAAAGATTGCGCCAGGCTAATTTTATGAGCTCCATCTTTTATTCAGATTGGGTCATTTGGCTTCGCTGTCATTCACTCCATTTGTGGAAATCTGCGTAACAACTTTTAACATATAACATACTACCTTATCCGTTTCATGTTCTGAATTGAAAAAAAACCATCCTCAATGGGCACATTGAATTCAATTTCATTAAATTCCATTACGGTTTTTTGTCCTTCCTTATCAACAGGAACAATTTCATACCGGGTTGGTATAACACGGTCCCCGACATTTTTTATATTGGAAAGGGTTTCCCTGTTAATAAGATAACCGTCCTCGTCATAATATTCATTTTTAAGGGAGAAATATCCGGTTTTTGAGATCCAGCTTATGATCTTCCCCCATACAACCGGAGCATCTTCGTTGGGGATCAGTTCAATTTTATAGCAATCATATTCCCCAATAGTTTCACTGCCCAGGAGGGAATGCGTGTAGTCCTTCACAATGGAGGATTGCTGCACCAGGTCGTCATTGGTCATGTCAGACCCCATCCATGATTGCATCATCATTGAAGGCGGGATCTTGATCATGCGCTCAATAGACGGCACCCAGTTCCACATTTCTTTATCCCGTTTTAAAAATACCTGTCCTTTTTCTTTCGCCGGAGCCGTAACATATATTATTGAGTATTCAGTTCCTTTTGACCAGGTTTTAAATGACAGGCTTCGTTCCCATTTTGGCCTTACAATTTTCATGGTCATCAATGCTTTGCTGGAACGTCCCTGCATCAGGTCAAACGACTGTTGAACGATGTCCTTAGCCGAAGGTTCCTGGGCAAATGCATTGCATGTAAAAAGCACGCCCGTAAACAACGGAATGGTAAAGAATGAATGATATTTTTTCATTTTTCAGGTTTTAACTATTTGGTAAACAAAATCAATATTTTTTCTTTTAATTTGTCCAGATGAAAATTTTCAGGGCTGTTTACATATTTTATGGCAATCCCGCTTAAAACAGCTGAAAATAATTCCATTTCTGTTGCAGGATCCTCATATCCCTGGTCTTTAAAATAGTTTAACAGGGTAGTGGTCATTGGAATAATAATTTCCATCATGTCTTTTTCCAGAATGGCCAGAACGGGAGGTTGCACGACTATTGCAAAATACAATTTCCAGAAATTCCTGTTTTGCTTCAGTTTTTTAAAATACTCAGAAATGTAATACTCAAGCTCGTTACGGGTGAGAACACCATCATTATTGGGATCAAAACTCTGGTGAAAAGCTTTCAGGCCCGAGATCACCAGTTCCCGCAGCAATGCCTCCTTACTGTCAAAATAATTATAAACCAGACCTTTGGAAATTCCGGCCTTTTTAGAGATCATGCTGATGGAAGTATCATAGAATCCATGATTGGCAAAAAGCTCACAGGAGGCATCCATGATCAGCTTCCTGCGGGCTTCCCTTATCGATTCATATTGTTCTGATGTCCGCGGACACATGGCAGTTGTTTTTTGACCATCCGGTCAGTCAATATACACGTCTCAAAAAAGGTGCCGGGGCACCAAATATGACTGAACGGTCAGTCAAAAATACAAAAGAATTTTTAATTTCCAAATTTTTTCTGCATTTTTTTTCTCTGCCCTGCCTGCCCGCCGGACCAGGCCATTAGGTAGGTGTCCTTGTAACCCTGCATGCCGGCAGGCACGGCTGGAAGTGTTATGATTTTGGTGCACGGATGCCAAATTGTTACCTGAATGAACATTAGTTGGGTATCTGTAGAGCGATTTTGCAAATCGCTAATCGACTTACAAAGTCGATCTACATTGGCTTTTCCTCAGCCTTTACTTTCCCCTTAGCCTGTAATCGTCGGACGACCTGGAGGCGTCCGACGAATAAGTATGATCGTAGTGCACGGCTCTATCAATCCCCTACTTTCGCTCTGCCTGGCCCTGTGAAACAAAGGCAGAGCTTTTACTGTGGAGCAGTATTTCACAGGGCTGGCCCATTCCTGCCGGCAGACAGGTACGACCTATAATAATGATTCATGGTTAACAATCCTCTATTCCGGTCCGGCATGACCATTTTCTTTTGATTGACATCAGGGGAGGACCGGCAGGTCTGTGTACTCTGTGGTTATATTTTTTATTGACTTTTGATACAGCCCCTGAGAAACCCGGAAGCCAACCGGGCTTTAGCCCTGCATCTCATAAAAAGATGTGGGCTATCTGGCTAATAATGTGTTATCCCCTGAAATTTGTAGATTTTTATTTTTTATCTTTAACCTTATATTGCTGATTATCATTGAAAGGAAAAAAAAACGATTCTGAGAATATCAGAACCGCTTTAAATGTTTTCACAACGGAATAATCCTTATTGTGAATAGCTTCAAATTGTAATAACAAATATAGTAAAATCCTTCATAAACCAACATTAAATGAAAAAAATATTAGGTCTGGATATAGGTACAACATCCATAGGATGGGCCTATGTGCATGAAGCAGAGAATGATAATGAGAAAACATCAATTCAAAAACTTGGAGTAAGAGTAATTCCAATTACCACGGATGAGGAAAATGATTTTAAAAAGCCAAGCCTAGGAGAATATCATGGCTGATTTAAATTCGGTGGCCTTGAC
>CAYOFK010000052.1:0-16826 GCA_964403185.1 uncultured Rikenellaceae bacterium
AAAATACCTTCTTTTGAGCCCAATAAGGGGAGGACTTCCGTTTGGGGATCCAGGTGGACATTGTAAAAGTTTTTGTACCAACCGGTAATGGCACTTCGAAGATCCGGAGAACTTCTGTACGACTGGTACCTGTGACTGTTCTCTTTGTATATTGAATGCTGCAGAGCAGACAGTGCTTCTTCCGGAGGCATCATATCAGGATTTCCTATTCCCAGATTAAGTACCTGTGGCCCCGATTTATTCATGGCCTCAATCTCCCCGAGCTTACTTGAAAAGTAGTATTCCCTAATGTGGCCCATTCTCTGCGCTTCAATAAAGCTCATAATATCTTCCTCCCTTTTTTGTATTCCCCCAGTATGCCAAAATCTGCCTGTCTGGTTTTCAGAGATTTAAAAAGGTCTTTAAAGGTTTCCCCGGGAACAATCTCTATCTTATCCGTCTCAAAATAATGCCGGGCTGCTATTTCATGAAAAGCCCCGTATCCGCCCTGGATTGCTATTTTATAACTTTTTTCTTCCTTTCTGCCCACAATATTAAGTATTAAAAAAGGCCCCGGAATCCGGGACCTCATTATTATATGCCAATATATAAAAATCCCTATCCGGTAAGTGTTCCGCAATAGAAATAATAAAAGTTACAGAAAAAATTCTTCATCGGGTTGTTCTTGATTTTGTAAACCTAGTTATTTTTATCAAACAAACAAATTACGTTCTCAATAATTCGGGAAAAGATTAAAAAAAGGACCTCAGGTGCTTTCACCAATTGTTTTCTGGTTAAATTGCCCCCTGAATCCCTTACATTTTCCGGATGTAACTCTTTGAATTTACATGAAAAGATCTGAGAGATACAGGCACATTCTCGAATGGTTTGAAGTGCATCAGCCCATTGCTGAAACTGAATTGGAATATCGTGATCCCTTCAGTTTGCTGGTAGCCGTGATCCTGTCGGCTCAATGTACGGATAAACGTGTCAACATGATCACACCTGTTTTGCTATCTGCTTTTCCCGATCCGTATGCCATGTCCGGGGCAAGTCAGGAAGATATCTTTCACTATATAAAGAGTTGTTCTTACCCTAACAACAAAGCAAGGCATTTAAAGGCAATGGCAACGGCCCTGATCCATGATCATGAAGGTGAGGTTCCTTCATATCTGGATGAACTTCAGAAGCTTCCGGGGGTTGGACGTAAAACAGCTAATGTTATTGGAGCCGTTGTTTTCAATAAACCAACAATGGCTGTTGACACACATGTATTCAGGGTTTCCAAAAGACTTGGACTTACGTATCGTGCTAAAACACCACTGGAAACAGAAAAACAACTGGTGTCTTTCATCCCGGAAAAACTCATCCCAAAGGCACATCACTGGTTCATCCTTCATGGCAGATATATCTGTCAGGCACGAAAACCAAAATGCCCGGAGTGTGGTCTCAAACCATATTGTTTGTACTATCATAAAACCGCCGGAAAGGATTTAAAGTAATCATACAATCCCAGGTACTGATGAAAAGAATATATCTTGATCATAATGCCACAACACCTGTGCATCCTCTGGTAGCAAAAGCAATGAGACCATACATGGGAGAACTTTTCGGGAATCCGTCCAGTTTACACTGGTTTGGCCTTCAAACAAAAAAGGCATTGGAAAAGGCCCGGATTCAGACTTCCGGACTGTTACATTGCGAACCTGATGAAGTAGTTTTTACAAGCGGCGGAACCGAATCGAACAACCTTGCATTAAAGGGAGTTGCATTTGCACAGCGGCCCAGGGGCGGACATATCATTACCTCCCTGATTGAACATCCTGCGGTTCTGGAAGTTTGCAAATACCTTGAAAACAACGGATTTAATGTCAGCTACCTTCCGGTTGACAGCCAGGGACTGGTCGATCCCGGCACAGTAGCAAAAGCCATCCGGCCCGATACGATTCTTATAAGCATCATGCATGCCAACAATGAAACCGGAACCATCCAGCCTATTTCTGAGATTTCCGGTCTTGCCCATGCCCACGGCATACCGATGCATACGGATGCAGCACAAACAGCCGGAAAGATCTCTGTTGACACCAATGATCTGGGAGCAGACCTGGTCTCCCTGGCCGGGCACAAGTTCTGTGCTCCGAAGGGTGTTGGGGCGCTTTTTATCAGGAAAGGAACCATTTTGGAAAAACTGATGCATGGTGCAGACCATGAGAAGAACCTCCGTGCCGGCACAGAAAATGTATTGGAGATCTCAGGTTTTGGCATGGCTTGTGAACTGGCGGCAGAACATCTTAATATCCATGTAAAAAACATGATCGCCAGCAGGGATTCCCTGCATCAATTACTGATGAAGGGCCTGGATCACATCCATTTGATCGGTCACCCTGAGAAGCGGCTCCCCAATACATTAAACATTGGATTTGAGGGTATTGAGGCAGAGATGATACTGTCGTCAGTAAAGGAGGTTGCTGCTTCCGCCGGCGCAGCATGTCATGCCGGTCAAACGGATGCTTCGTATGTTCTGAAGGCCATGGACCTGCCGGATTCCATCACAATGGGAGCCATTAGGTTTTCTACAGGCTGGAACACAAGCCAGGAAGAGGTAGAAGAGGCTGCCAGGAAACTGACTGATTGTGTGAAAAAACTCCAAAAAGGTCCTGGTATAAGCCCTGGCACAAAATCCGCCGGCACCCATTACAGGTTGACAGAATACACCAGAGGACTGGGCTGCGCATGTAAAATTCCACCCGATACCCTCGAAAAACTTTTAGAGGACATGCCTGTTCATAAAGCAGCAAATGTACTTGTGGATCAAAGCAGCAAAGACGATGCGGCCGTTTACAAACTTGAAAACAATCTTGCCCTGGTCCAGACTATTGATTTTTTAACTCCCATGGTGGACGATCCATATGCCTTTGGTGTTATTGCAGCAGCCAATGCCCTGAGCGATATATATGCTATGGGAGCCGACCCGATATGCGCCCTTAATGTGGCCGGATTTCCATCCAAACGGCTTCCAATAAGTATTTTAAAAGAGATTCTGAAAGGCGCTTATGACAAAACAAAGGAAGCAGGCATCCCAATAGTCGGAGGGCATTCAATTGAGGACTCAGAACCCAAATTCGGCCTGGTGGTTTCCGGCCTCGCAGATCCGGAAAAAATACTCAGAAACTCCGGTGCAAACCCGGGAGATGTTCTGATACTCACCAAACCTGTAGGTACCGGAATTATTTCCACAGCAATAAAAAGAGGCATCGCATCACAACAACAGATAACCCTTGCCACAAAGCTGATGGGTACACTGAATAAGGATGCCTCACATATCATCCGGAACTTTCCGGTTTCATCCTGCACAGACGTATCCGGGTTTGGACTTCTTGGGCATTTGCTTGAGATGACCAGGGCATCCGGTATCCGGGCAGAAATTTTTTTGAAAAACATCCCATTAATTGAGGGCACCAGGGAACTGGCAGCTATGGGAGCCATCCCTGGCGGAACCAGAAACAATCTGGAATACGGTTTGGAATTCTTTCATTTCAGTAAGACCATCTCCGAAACAGATAAACTCATACTCTCTGACGCCCAAACATCAGGAGGTCTGCTTTTTACTTTGAAAGAAACTTATGCCCCGGAATGCTGCGATGCACTTCAAAAGGCCGGTATTTCAGAAGCCGGCATCATCGGAAAGATCACAAACCAGGGAACCGGCATGATACATGTCAGAAAATAGTGCCTGAAGTGAACTAAAGTTTAGAGTGCCTGAAGTGAATCAAAGTTATCAGATCTGCACTCACGCATCATACAAAATTCCAGGACCTCCGGCATCTCAGGGTACTTTAAACATGGCATGATGGCAACGGGCGCTTCATGCATTTTTAATACATATTAGTTCCTTAATGATTTGCATAGTGGTTTGAATACAATTATTTCTTATTTTAGCAAAGATGGACTTCCGGGAGGTATATGATAAAATATTCGATTGTGTTGCCGTTTATCAGCCTGTAAAAAGGGGTAAGGAATTTATCTTTGTGGAATTCAATAAAGCAGCTGAAAAAACTGAAAAAATAAAACGGAAAGACCTGCTGGGGAAAAGTGTGCAGTCGGTCTTCCCCGGAGTCATTGAATTCGGATTGCTGGAGGTCCTTCGCAGGGTGAATGAAACCGGGAGGTCTGAATCCTTTCCTATGCAGTATTATGAGGACGAAAGGATAAAAGGTTGGCGTGAGAACCAGGTCAGCAAACTTTCTGACGGAAATATCCTTGTGGTTTACAAGGACTTAACGAAAGAAAAACAAAAGGAAGAACAACTCAGGTTAAAAGAATCAAGGTTCAGGGAATTTATTGAACTCTTACCAGAAATAGTTTGCGAAGCAGATCTGGATGGGAAAATTCTCCTGGTAAACAGAAATGCTTTAAGAAAGTTTCAACTAACTCAGAAAGACCTTGATTCAGGCACGACCCTCGATCAGCTTTTTGTAAAAAAGGACCTTGTCAGGGCTCTGCGGCATCTGAAATCCAAGATTGAAGGCAAAGACATACCACCTGAAGAATACATGGTGAAAAGAAAAGATGGCACCACTTTTCCCGTCCTCACTTATTTCTCAGTTTCTTTTAAGGGGAAGGTACCCAAACGGATCCGGGGTGTCATGATGGATATTTCAGAGCGTAAGCGTCATGAGAAAGAGCTGGAACTTGAAAAGGCCTATCTTGAGAAACTGATCAGTGATGCTCCGGAGGCTATTGTTCAGTGTACGGGACAAAGTACCATACGACAAATAAATATAGAATTCACCCGGCTTTTTGGCTTCACTCATGAGGAGGCCATTGGTAAAGATGTGGATATACTCCTCACCAGGGGCAATTCCCTGGAAGAAGCCCGGTCGGTGACCAGGTATGTCTCCGAAGGCCATAAGGTTTTCAGGGAAACCCTTCGTTATCATAAAGATGGGACTCCTATCAATGTCTCCATCTTAGCCACACCGGTTCTTCTGAATGATGAACATGTTGGGGTATACGGAATATACCGGGATATTACAGAAAGGAAAAAATCAGAAAAGATCCAGCAATTGACAAATAACATATCCACTGCAGTTCTTACTTCAAAAAACCTTGAGGAACTGCTGGATATAATATGGAAGGAACTCAGTCTGGTCGTTGATACAACAAATTTATTCATAGCGTTTTACAATAAAGAGGAGCATACCTTATCCTTTCCTTTCTTTGCTGATGAAAAAGACAAGTTTGAAAAAGTTCCGGCCGATAACACTATCACAGGATACGTTATCAAGACAAACAAACCTGTGTTGCTTACCAGCAAAGATATTGAGATCCTTGAAAAAGCCGGGGAAGTCGAATTGGTTGGCTCTCCTTCAAAAATCTGGCTGGGAGTTCCCCTGCAAACAAGTGGGGAAGTTTTTGGGGTAATCAGCTTGCAGAGTTATGATGACGATGAAGCCTTTACTGAAGAGGACCTGGATGTTCTGGTATTTATCTCAAATCAAATAAGCCTTGCCATAAGCAAGTTAAAATCTGAAGAAGAACTTCGTGAAGCCAAACAGAAAGCCGAGGAAGCCGCTGTTGCCAAAGAGCAGTTTTTATCAACCATGAGCCATGAAATCAGGACTCCTCTCAACGCTGTTATCGGAATGTCCCAATTGTTAATGAGCCTGAATCCAAGGCCCGACCAACTGGATTTTCTTACAGCCCTGAAATTTTCAGGAGAAAACCTGCTCTCCCTGATCAATGACATTCTGGATCTCACCAAGCTGGATGCCGGTAAAATGGATATCGAGACGGTCCCTATGGACCTGAAGAAACTTACCAGTGAGATTATAAGCACCCTCAACATCAAAGCAAAGGAAAGAAATAATAGCATTGAACTGCACTCTGCAGACGATGTTCCGGATGAAGTGCTGGGCGACCACATGCGGCTTGGCCAGATACTGAATAACCTGATAGGCAATGCTATTAAATTTACTAAGAATGGAACCATTACTGTGCGTATTTCCGTATCAGAAATAAAAGATTCAATCTATAAGGTAAAAATCTCTATCGAGGACACCGGCATAGGAATCTCAAAAGAAAAACAAAAGTTGATTTTTGAGAGTTTCACTCAGGAAAAGGCTGATACTACACGGAAATATGGAGGTTCCGGACTTGGACTGGCCATAACAAAAAGGCTGATCGACCTGCAGGAAGGAGAAATCTGGGTGGAAAGTAAAACGAATGTCGGATCAAAATTCATCTGCATAATTCCTTATAAAATTCATAAAAAGATCCGCAGGAAAAAGGCTGTAATACAGCAGGAGAAAAGCATTGACCTTACCGGAAAGAAAATACTGATGGTTGAAGATAATGAGATCAATCGCCTGGTGGCCAGAAAATTCCTTGAAAGCTGGGGCATTGAGGTCACAGAGGCCGAAAACGGTAAGGTAGCCCTGGACTTTATGCAGGACCATGAATTTGACCTGGTCCTTATGGATCTTCAAATGCCGGTGATGGATGGATACCAGACCACAAAGATGATCAAGTCGATGGATGGCGGCAGGTTAAAAAAGCTTCCCATCATCGCATTGACAGCTTCAATACTCATTGACGTGAAAGATAAGGTTGCTGAAGCTGGCCTTGACGATTTTCTCATCAAACCATTCAATGCACCTGACCTGAATAAAATGATCTGGAATCATTTAAACAAATCTTCCTCATGATACGTATTTTACTTATTCTTATTATTCTATTCCCGGATACAAAGTCTGAAGAACCCTTGCCGGAACTCAATAAGAAAATCATTGCATATGTGGAATCTGTTATCGGAACCCAGGTTGACAGGGGTGAATGCTGGGATCTGGCCTACCAGGCCCTGAACAGGAACAATGCGGTCTGGGACGGAGCATTTAAATTTGGTAAACTGCTAAACCCTGATAAGGAAAATGTCCTGCCAGGAGATATCATACAACTGAAAAATGTTAAAGTTCAGTACACCAGGGAACAGATGATCTATGTTGAAACCATGAAGCAACATACAGCAATAGTGTATGAGATCCTTGGTAAGAATCATTTCAAAATTGCACACCAGAACACCCGGTTCTCGGGAAGGAAAGTGGGGCTTAGCGAATTTAACCTTAACCATGTGGTTAAAGGGAAAGTTTGGATATATCGTCCGGTTCCGGGGGAACCCGACTCTTTCAGTTAAAGAATATGGATGAAAACAACATACGTTGGAGACTGGACCAGAAGAATGCACTGGTAACCGGTGGCAGCAAGGGCATAGGAATGGCCATTGTTAATGAGTTCATTACACTGGGAGCCAACGTAATAACAGTGTCAAGGGATGCATACGACCTGGAAAAACTGCAGCGCTCCGTTGGAAATGGCAAAAAACTGAAAACCATGGTGACGGATATACGCGATCAGGATGAAAGGAATGCCCTCTTATCTTTCGTTAAGGAACATTTTAAAAATCTTGATATTCTGGTTAATAATGCCGGTTTAAATATCAGAAAACCCACTCTGGATTTTAGCTCTGAAGAAATCCGTACGATCTTCGATACAAACCTGAATGCAGCTTTTGAACTCTCCAGACTGTTTCATCCCCTGTTAAAAGACGCCCGGCAGGGAAGCATTATCTTCATGTCGTCCGTTGCCGGACTGACCCATATCCGGACCGGCTCTGTTTACGGAATGACAAAAGCAGCCCTGATCCAATTAACGCGCAACCTCGCCGGAGAATGGGCAGCAGATAATATCCGGGTCAACGCCATAGCCCCATGGTATATTGAAACTCCTCTGGTGAAACAGGTTCTGAACAATAAAGAATACCTGGATGAGGTGCTGGCACGTACACCATTGAAAAGGATTGGCCAGCCTGCTGAAGTTTCCGGTGCAGTAGCATTTTTATGCATGCCTGCGGCGAGTTATATTACAGGGCAATGCATCAGCATAGACGGGGGATTCCTGATCCAGGGTTTTTAAGGTGACACTGCCCCGTGTTGGGATATTACGCCACCTGGCGGCCTGGCAACCCTTCCTCCATTATTCGTCAGCCCAGCCTGCCTGCCCACAGTCCCACACTCAGTGGACAGACGAATTCCACCCTCTCAATCTTATCTGTATTTTTTTGAATTTGAATGCATTTGCTTCGCATTATCAAGAAATCAAAGCAGTTGCACTTTTGGAATTTGGAAATTGAGTTTTGGGATTTATTAGTATTTATCCTGTTCCGGTCAAGGGAGGTCCGGTCCCGATTGGATGAGGTTTTTAGGGCAAAAAGTCACAATACTTCTGAAGGTAGGGCAGGGCATCTTTAGCGCCCATTCTGAACGCTTTCCGGAAATCATAGCAAGCTTCGGAAATCTTATTCAATCCAAGTCGTGTCATCCCGAGCTTCAGATAGGTATCGGAGTTATCCGGATTTAAATCCAAAGCCATTGTAAAATCATTTTCGGCAAATTGGTAGGTATTCATTATCAGATACACACGCCCCCTTTCCAGGTATAAGGCCTCGTTGTCTTTATCAGATTCAAGGCCACGGTTCAGGTAGTTCAATGCCCGGAAAAAGTGTCCGGAGTTATGAAGTGCCTCTCCTGCCATTAACAATGCTTCAGGGTCGTCACCAAAATAATCCAAATAGGTATCGATTTCATGGATAGCCTTATCGGATCTGTCAATTATTTCCAAAATACCGGCCTTATCAAGATGCAGGTTAAAAAGCGAAGGATCCAGGTCCAGGGCCCGATCGAGATCGGTCAATGCCGACTGATATTCCCTGAGTTGTTTATACAATCCGGCCCGGGCGGCAAAAAACTCTGCCTTCCTGTTGTCAAGTTCTATGGCCCGGTTCAGATCTTCAACTGCCGGCCTGAGATTCATTGCCCCCATTCTGGCCCTTCCTCTGCAAAAATAAAGAAAGGCGTCCTCGTCCTGTTGACCGATCAGTAAATTTAACTTCTCAACCGCCTCAGAATAGGCCTTCTTTTGTATCATGTATTCCGCATCCAGCAGTGTGTATTCGAAAGGGGAATACCATTCCTTCCTCCATAAGTTTCGCCACTCCCGTGTCCGCTCCAGTTTTCCAAATGCCGGATCCAAAACAATGGTTTTCTCCGGTACTTTAAATTCTGAATTCAGGTGATCCTGAAGTGCCTTTATGGATTCCGCGTTCCGGCCCTCCATCGCGTAGCATTTAGCTAACCAAAGACTTGCTTTAAAGGAAATGAGAGCATTCACCCGGTTAAAATTATCCAGGGCCTTACCATAGTTTCCCAGCATATACTGTGCCTCTCCAATACGGATCAAAAGATCTGCATTCTCACCACTTTCCAATGCAGCCAGTTCAAAAAACTCCAGTGCAGACTGATAGTTCCGGGCCTGTAACCGGGCCATCCCATTAAGGTACGGATCAGGTTGACCTGAAGCACAGGGAACCTGCAGGAAAAATCCCAGGAGGACAATGATGATATGGAACCATGCCGTTTTCATGTCATTCAATCTTATTATTTTCCGGGAACCTGTACGCCTTTTTCAGTAATAACATGTATAAAACCTGAAACATTCCTCACTTCCATCCCTGTAAGCCTTTGCTCATATACATCGCAGACATAATAATACACCCCCGGTGAGACCACACTCTTGCGTCCAAGGTGTCGCCCATCCCAGTTAATCCTGGGATCATCAGTCTGGAATACCAGGGTGCCACCTCTGCTATATATTTTGATATCGATACGTTCAATAAAGGGGCTCACCCTGGCAATAAGAACGTCATTGATATTGTCACCATTGGGAGTGAAAACATTTGGGATTTCAAAAAAAGAACAACTGTCAATACATTGTATAGGTGTTGAATAGGCACTTTCATTGTCAAAGGTATCCACAGCTGTCACCGCATAACAGCCGGCCAGAGATGTAGTTCTATAATGCCTGTAAGTGGTATCTGTGGCCTCATTAATAGTGGCTATGATACTCAGGTCCTCTTCAACATCACTTTTAAAATAGACTCTATAGCCTACAACGTCATCCGCACAGTCATCCATTGGATTGCTCCAGACCAGGAAGTTGTATAAACTGTCGCAGACAGAGGTCACCGTCAACTCCGGAGGGCAGGGTGGGATATCATCTACCGGCACCGCACAAGCCTCCTGTGAAAAATTGGTTAATGGTTCAGGGATTTCAGCCCGGTTATAGGATCCGATACTCTTCACCCGGTAGCAGTAGGTTTCTCCGTTCACCAGTCCAAGATCAATAAACACCGTATCCGGAGTAACACCAATTGAATCAAAGTTCAATGTTGTTTTGTTTTGCCTGTAAATCACATATGCCGTATTTATCCAGGGCACATTCTTTCTGCAATAGATCTGCACCTGGTTATCACTGGGTTTTAAAAAGATATACAAGGTAGATGCTTCGCTGGGTGAGGAAATAAGAAATCTATTCCCTGCCTCATTATTGTAGAGTTCTATTTTGTATGTAAAAGGGCCATCCAGGGTATTAATATTCAGATCATTATAGCTTGTATCCGCAAGGTCTGCCGTCTGGAAAGAATGTATGAGAGAATAATTTTCTCCCCACAAACCAGGTGATCTGTAGATCATATACTCATAGGGGCCATTGGCCGGAATGGTATCAAGATCCCTTGGTTTCATCCAGGCCAGATAGATGGAACCATTGGTGGCGTCGGTTGCCGTTACACTGACATTGAGAATTATCGGGGCGCCCTGAATCAATACGCCACAAGCTTCGTTTGAAGCAATACTTTCGCTATTATCCGGATAAAGTCCCACAACCATGTAACAATAATCGGTTCCCTGGTTCAATCCACTGCCTCCTCCATTATCGATAAAAGAAGTATCCAGTCCGGAAGTTTCTCCGATAGAAACATAACCCGTATTTGCCGGCACGCCGTTTTCACAACTGTCAGGTACAAAACCGGAATATCCGATGCGTCTGTAAATTCTGTAACCCTCCACATTATCGCAACTGCCCGGCGACCAATCCAGGCGAATGGAGTTGCTGGAAGGTGATATGGTAAGATCCTCAGGGGGTGCCCCAAGAACTTTTATATTAAAACTGTTTAAATCAACCAGTTCAAGATCAGGGTTGTTATCCTCGGCTTTTATCAATACCTGATAGGGTTGCTGCCGTGCATGGCTGCAGGTAGTAGCCCAGGTAAACCTGGATGTCAAAGATCCGGGAACCGAAGATACCGTAGTGAACTCAGCCGGACTGTCAGAAACAATAAACACCCCTCCGGTAGCAATATGCCTGATTGAATCACCCTCATTATCGATACTTGTAATCAGATAGTCAATGCTGTCACCGGCAACCACACAAAAATCCCTGAGCGGTTGCGTAACAGGTGGATTATTATCTGTCTCATAGACCTCTACCTGAAGGTCACGCACCATATTCCCGATTTTAATTCCGCTACGCCATTCCTCGATATTCATGGCCATATTATAAAACCCCGTGTCAACCGGCGTTTGCCAAACCAGATCACCATTCAACGGGTTCACATAAAGGGTGTCTGTTGTGGGGGGAAATGTATAGTTCTCAATCGGGATCCCGTCTTCCCGTGTGCATACCGTAAGATTATAGGCCAGACTGTCTCCATCGGCATCGAAGGCCGACGGATTATGTATGAATGTTTTTCCCCGGGCCGCCTTATCATAGGGTGGATTTAAAAGTACCGGAGTATTGTTATAGCCCAGAAGCGGATTGATCATCAGAGTGGTTTTAATTGAAAAGACCACATTGACAGAATTTGGAATATTCAACACTCCAAAGTTCCTGTTGGGATCCTGAACAACGATTTGATACACTCCCGGCCCGGGATATGAATGTGTGATCACATATTTGTTCCTTTTATAGAAATTGGGGAGAAATACAATTTCAACCCTGGGCGCAATGGTTTCGGTACCGTCCCCCCATGTTACAGGCAGTTGTGGTCTGTCGGCGGCACTCAGGGTGTAGGTATAGGTCCAGACTGTAATTTCAAAAGTGAGGTCAGATATCTGCCTGTAGGTGATCTCCCCCGCCCTGTTATGTGTTGCCCAGCCAATGGGCAGAAAAACAGTCAGGCCAACACACAGAACAATAAGTTTTCTGATCCCGGTAACCCAATCCTTCACCATCATTAAAAGATTCGTTTTGCAAATTTAGTCATTGCGCACCTGAATGTCAATTTTTTCTTTCCCCCTCCTGAGGGAATAACCTTTCTCAAAATCACCAATTTTAATAAGCACCAGATTTGTCTGATCACTGAACAGATCCATCATCAGTCCGTTATTGATACCGATATTTTCAGGTGGACTATCGCATTTATAAATGTAATACAACCATATTGAATACTCAACAATCTTCTTGTATTGAAATTCCGGGAACAGATCCGACTCCCCTGCCCGTAATTTGAAATTTTCATTGATGTATTTACTGAAATATTCAGGGCCATTTTCAAGCTCATCAGCCCCACCAAGGTTCAGTACAACACCATACTTGCTCCCAATAATGCTTTCGAAATCATCATAGAATATCTTGAAGGCCACCCGGAACTCCAGATTCTCAGCATTGTATTCTATACTCGTGACCGATAAATGAACCGGGTGCATGAGGCCCACTGTGAGTAGAATACTATGAAATAATAAAGTTGCCAAATCTAAAGATCAATGTATTAATATTAATCGTATTTTCGCACCTTATAAAACAGGAAGTATGAATACTTTTGAGCTATATTTTAAGCTTGGCCTGCATCACATTGCAGACCTGAACGCATACGACCATATATTGTTTATCACCACATTGTGCCTGATTTATACATTAAAACAGTGGAGAAAGATGCTTGTTCTGGTAACCGCTTTTACCATTGGCCATTCTGTAACCCTGGCGCTTGCCACATTAAATATCATCAGGATATCCATTGAATGGATTGAATTTTTGATTCCACTCACCATTTTCATCACTGCATTCGCGAACATACTACAAAAATCGGGCAAAGTTTCCGCCACACGGCATCTTTTTAAATATTTCACAGCCATGATATTTGGTTTGATCCACGGATTGGGATTTTCAAATTACCTTAAAAGTTTGCTCGGACTGGAAAAAAGCATTCTGGGACCTTTGTTTTCCTTTAACCTGGGAATTGAGTTGGGACAAATAATCATTGTTGTGGTTACCATGGCCATCACCTGGATCCTGGTGGATCTGCTGGGTGTTCAAAGAAGGGACTGGAACCTGGTTGTATCAGGAGCAGGCCTGGGAATATCCCTTATTATAATGGTGGAGCGGTTTCCGGTCTGATACAGTCAGTTCCCGTTTTTCCTCATGAAATACTGCATACGGGCCGGTTTATTTCTTATTTGTATGGATCACCCTGAGGGCTTCAATGGCCAGACGGTATGAATCCAAACCAAAACCCATGATGCTGCCCCGGCAGGCATTTGCAATAAAAGATACATGCCTGTATTCCTCTCTTGCAAGAATATTTGAGATGTGGACTTCAACGGCCGGAGCTTTGATCACGGTAAGAGCATCGGCTATTGAAACGGAGGTATGAGTGTAACCTCCGGCATTCAGGGCTATACCATCATATTCGAATCCAACCTCATGTATTTTGTCAATGATCAATCCTTCCACATTCGACTGATAATACTCAATGGTAAATTCAGAAAAGTGATCCTTCAAAACCGGAAAATAATCATCAAATGAAGCTGAACCGTACACATCAGGTTCTCTTTTTCCCAATAAATTCAGATTGGGTCCGTTGATAATTTGTATTTTCATCTGTTAATAATTTTTTTTTGTCCGAATGTTACAAAAAAATCCGTACACATTCATGAACTCATGAGACAAATTTAGGTCATTCCGGGAAGAAATTGATTAACCGTTTGTTGTTTTATAACATGGATTGATGGAGCGTTGTGCCTAATTGCTTTTTGAAAATGACAAATTTGATATTATAACGTTTGGCATCAGCGGCGACGCGGAGCGCCGTCCGTTGCATGCCGTTGTTAGGCGCCGCTCATCGTTCCTGACTGCGCCACCGTTTCACTATTGCGTCAACATCTAGGTCCTCTGGACCGTCCTTCCACTTGTTGTAGAAATCGATATCGTCGCTGTTCGGCGCAGGGCTCGGCCTCTCGAACTGCAGCCGAGTCGGCAGCGGAACCGCCTCGCCAAGTACGAGTGCTTCGCCTCGCCCAAGTCCAGCAAGGACACTCACCAGATCACCTTCGCTCTCTGGCACAAGCTTCCGAATGTACGCCTGGTCGTCTGGGTTCGTGACTCGCAGGCATATGAATGTTCCGCATTGGGAGAGTACAGTCTCTGAGACCTCGTGCGGCCGCTGGCTGACGATCCCCAATCCGACACCGTATTTCCGCCCTTCCTTTGCAATGCGCTCCATCGACTTGCGCGAACCTGCAAACTGGCTCTCGCTCGCGCGCGGGATGTACGCGTGTGCTTCCTCACATATGAGAAGGATCGGAAACTCACGGTACTCTGGATTCCAGTAGTTGAACTCGAAGGCCAAGCGGCCAATCTGTGCCGCAACTGTGGGGCGAACGTCGAATGGCACCGAAGAGAGATCAATCACCGTCACCTGAACCTTCGGGTCACCAAGGCCGACGAAGTCTCTCAGCAGACCGGACAGAGTAGCCGAGGCAATACGCACCTGCGGCTTGAGCAGAAAGTCGTATCTGGAATCGTTGAGTTTGCTTTCAATGCGCATTAGGAACCTGTCGAAGTTTCCAAACATCGGCCCCTGCCGGTTTCCTACACGCTCAATGTTCTTCTCCTTAACTTTGTTGAGCAGTTCATCCAATGAGAAGTAGATCGGCGTATCCACCGTAACTCTGGGTAGACCTAAGGGCGGAGTTGCGCCGGTGTTCTCGGCTTGGCGACCCGCAAGAAGACAATCGCGGAAGAAGGCTGTCTGGTTCGTCGCCTCCCGCTCGCTGTGCTCAATCAACAGGTCGCACAGCTCGGCATAAGTCATAAGCCAGTAGGGGATCTCTAGGTCTCTCGCATCAACATGGCGCACAACCGCTTCATCGAATGCATAGTGCCGGCTTTCGTCTTCTCGCTTCCAGGAATACTCACCGTGGAGGTCAAGTATGATGATGTGCGCCTTCGGCATCTCGGCCACTGCCTTCTGTATGACCGAAGCGACCGTCCAGGACTTGCCTGAGCCGGTTTGACCGAGAATCGCAAGATGCCTGCCGAAGAGATTGGTGGCGTGTAGCGAGACTTTGATCGAAGGATGGGTCGTCAGCGCTCCAACCTCGAAGCCCTCGGCATGAAACCGCGCGAACATCTTCTTGATCTCAGCGGATCCTATAGCGTGAACCTCGGCGCCGGTCGTCGGATACTGACCGACTCCACGTTCAAAGCGCCCATCTGGATCCAAGGAGCCGATCGGCGTAAGCCGCGCCAAGCGCTTTGCGAACGGAAGGCGTGCGCTTTTTTCACCAGGCGTTTCGATCGTCGGGTCGGCAAGTGTCTCCTGCTCGGTCATACGAGTCACCATCACGATGATATTGACTGTATTCTGTCGGATGGCGACGTATGAACCGATCCGCCCCACGACAATGTCCTCGTCACCGATGGTGACAGTAGGAGCGTGCCCTTGTTCATCCTCCACAAGCGTGGCGCTGAGAGCGTTACCTTGAACATCGACAATGTATCCAATGACGGTATGGGCTGGGTTAGGCATTGGTCAGACCTCCTTCGCAATTCGTTGAAAGTTCCACAAGTTGCAATGCCCATCGCCCACGGTGCCCTTGAGGGAACATCGCTCTTCGGTAACCACGATAACGTTGCTCTTGGTGCTCCACCGATCCCACGCTGTTTCAGATAGTTTTTTCGTGAGTATCAGCACGGTGAAGTCGTTCCTGGCCAGCGCATTCTCGATCACAGCGTTAACGTGTTCGTCGGCAAAGCCATATCCGAGGCACAGGAGGCGGTTGATCGGCACCCTATCCTGTCCGAGTGCACCACGGAACGTAGACCACAGCGCGGAGTACGGCGGGCTCATAGTGTCGCTCGCCTTTCGCCGTTGCGGTGGAATCATCAGGCGTTTCGTGTTCTCTGGAATGGTGGATGCAAATGCACACCGGCGGATCCCGCCTGTCTCGCACTCATACCAGCCAACGGAGCCATGCAGTTTCAATAACTGAATTGGCTTGGCAGTTTCCTCGAACTGCCTGCCGCGGTGCGTCCCTCGGATACGACCGATCCGCTCTTCGAACACAGCAGGCTCAAAGAAGGCGCGCTCATGGCCCACAAAACCGTCAGAAAGACGTACACGCGCGTGTTCAGCCGCTCGCTCGATAAGCGGGTCGTAGTTAAGATTGAACACTTTGACCGACGGGTCTGCTCGCTGGGCTAATCGCCGCAGGAACTCGACATGGGGTTCCAGCGACGGAAGCAAAGGCTGAAACAACTCAGCAATTGCCGCAGTCACCAAGTGCCGATGCGATCCCTCGACAGGGCCTCCATCATCAAGCAGGTCTAGGGCACGCTCAATCCCATTTGCGCCCTCATCTAGCTTGGCTTGTATTTCATCTCGCCTGTCAGTTTCCGTGATACAATCCTTGATCCTATCCCACAACTCGAGCGCGAGCGGGTAGCCGGTCCCATCAAGGTAAGAGGAGCCGGCACCCAAGAGGTAGCCGACTCGCTGGGCGCTTAACTGCTCCCTAACCTTGGTTTCGAGTGCAAGAATGAAATCCAGTTCCATGGTCATCGTCCTGTGCGCCTAACATATATTCTACTGCCAATGGCGGCATATAAAACAAAAATAAATATATTATAAAGGTAATTCAATAAAAAATTCACGTTTGCAGTATAATATGAAATAT
>CAYOFK010000053.1:0-16806 GCA_964403185.1 uncultured Rikenellaceae bacterium
ATTTTTACCCGGCACGGATTTTGAAGATGCCATTCTGGTATGCAGCCTTGAAGATGATGGCCTTATTGAATTCTGGAGAGGAAGTCATTTAAAAGATTTCATAACCCGGAAACAAACCTGGAATACGGCCTACCTGAGCATCCCCTTTCCCAGGCCCGTATCAAAACATCTGGAGTTAAAGATCTATATATGGAACAACGGGGACCAGGCATTCCATATTGATGATTTTGAGGTGCTTTTAAGAAGAGGAAATCCATACCTGTACGGTCTGTACGACCCCATTCCCGGAGGGTGAAATATTTTCCGGGCGATTGTTGATCTTTCAATCAACCTGGCGGGGCGCTTTGAATGTACAGAGTCGGGCAAATAAAATTAAGTGGTTGCAAACAAAATTTCTCTATTTTTGAGGGGTCTGGTAACCGATAAATACAAACCTGTTTATGACGAGAAAAGACATTCTCCTTATTTTAGTCCTCTGCTTGAGTACGGGAGTATTCGGTCAGAGTAATGACAATAAAAGCTTTACAGTGGTCTTTTACAATGTTGAGAACCTGTTTGACACTGAAAATAATCCCGAATTCGAGGATGATGAATATACGCCCGGAGGTTCAAAAAAATGGACCGAAAAACGGTTTCAGAAAAAGATCGGTGCCATATCCGGAGTATTGATGGCCATTGACAAAAAAAATCCGCCCGGAATTATTGGTTTCTGCGAAGTGGAGAACAGGATGATCCTTGAACAACTGGGCCAACTCCCGGATATGGAAAAGGGAAATTATGCAGTGGTTCATGAAGACAGTCCTGACCGGCGTGGCATGGATGTGGCCTTAATGTACCGTAAGGATGTATTTGAACTTACTGCATACAAAAGCCTGCATGTTGATTTCCCGAGGGATACTTCAACAACGCGGGATATTTTATATGTAAAGCTGAAGGCCCCCGGTAATGAATTTCTGCATTTCTTTGTAAATCACTGGAAATCAAGAAGCGAGGGACAACAAGTCACTGAAAACAAGCGGGCCTGGTCGGCCATCGTCCTCCGGAAAGCCGTGGATTCCATATTGAATTTCGAACCCGAAGCCAGGATCATTATCATGGGCGATTTTAATGATGAGCCTACCAACATGAGTTTAAACACTTTGCTCCAGGCCAACAACAAACGTAAAAATGCCAGTCCAAGGGATTTGTACAATCTGTATTACGACCGGCACAATACAGAAGACCGGGGGACTTATCATTACAAGGGAAACTGGAACATGCTGGATCAGATCATTATTTCTCAGGCATTGCTTCAGGAACCGGGCTACCATACAGGTTATGATGCAGGAAAGATCCTGAAAGAAGACTTCATGCTTTATGAAAACCCAAAAGCAAATGCCAGCATCCCCAACAAAACCTATGGCGGCGATACGTATTTCGGGGGCATCAGTGACCACCTGCCGGTATATGTGGTGTTTGAACTAAAAGAATAAATTCTGTACGGGCATGGAGTTTCGACTGAAGTCTGAATTTGAGCCAACGGGAGACCAGCCCGAAGCCATCCGGGAGTTGGTTGAGGGCCTGAAATCAAATGCACGGTTTCAAACCCTCCTGGGTGTGACCGGTTCGGGAAAAACATTCACCATAGCCAATGTCATACGGGAGATACAGAAACCGGTACTGGTTCTGAGTCATAATAAAACCCTGGCCGCGCAATTGTACGGTGAGTTTAAACAGTTTTTTCCGGATAACCTGGTTGAATATTTTGTATCCTATTACGATTATTACCAACCTGAGGCTTACCTGCCATCCACCGACACCTATATTGAGAAGGACCTCTCCATCAATGATGAGATTGAGAAATTGCGTCTCAGTACCACTTCGGCCCTGCTTTCAGGCAGGAAAGATGTGCTGGTAGTTTCCTCAGTGTCCTGTTTATATGGCATTGGGAATCCGGATGATTTCCATGAAAACACCATTTTGATCAAAAGGGGGGAAGCATTGAGTCGCGACCTCTTTCTGCGAAAACTTGTGGACAGTCTTTATTCCAGAAGCGAAGTGGATTTCAGAAGAGGAAACTTCAGAGTCCGAGGAGATACCGTTGATATTTACCTGGCGTATTCCGATCATGCACTCAGGGTCATTTTTTTCGGGAATGACATTGAGGAGATCAGCACCTTCAACCCATCCAGCGGCAGGGATATTGAGTCCCTGGACCAGGCCGTTATATTCCCGGCCAATATATTCATTACCACCAGGCCCCGTATTGAAAAGGCCCTTTCGCAAATTGAGAACGACATGATCAGACAGGTTCAGTTTTTTTCCGACAACGGAAAAGAATTTGAGGCCAAAAGATTGCAACAGAAAGTCCGGTATGACCTGGAAATGATCAAAGAACTGGGGTTTTGCAGTGGGATAGAAAACTACTCCAGATACTTCGACGGCCGCAATCCCGGTACGAGGCCATTCTGCCTGCTGGATTATTTTCCCAATGATTTTTTGACCATCGTTGACGAAAGTCATGTCAGCATACCGCAAATACGCGCCATGTACGGGGGTGACCACTCAAGGAAACAAACACTGGTGGAATATGGCTTCAGGTTGCCTGCAGCCCTTGACAACCGCCCGCTCCGGTTTGATGAATTTGAAAACATGGTACACCGGACCATTTTTGTAAGCGCCACACCTGCGGATTATGAGCTGGAAAAATCCGGTGGCGTTATCGTTGAACAGGTGATACGGCCAACCGGTCTGGTTGATCCTGCAATTGAAGTGAAATCCAGTCAAAGGCAAATTGACGACTTGCTTGAGGAGATCCATGCCAGGATTGAAAGGAAGGAAAGGGTGTTGGTGACCACACTCACAAAACGCATGGCTGAAGAATTGTCGGCCTTTTTGATCAACCTCGATATTAAATGCTCCTACATCCATTCCGATATTAGCACTCTTGACAGGGTGGATATCTTAGACAACCTGAGAAAGGGAAAAGTGGATGTACTTGTGGGAATCAACCTGTTGCGTGAGGGACTTGATCTTCCGGAAGTATCCCTGGTAGCCATACTGGATGCCGATAAGGAAGGTTTTCTAAGGTCTGAGCGTGCCCTGACCCAGACAGCGGGCCGTGCTGCAAGGAATATCAATGGGAAAGTCATCATGTATGCAGATTCTGTCACACGATCCATGCAGCGCACCATTGATGAAACCAACCGGCGCCGTGAAAAACAAATGAAGTATAATGAAAAGATGGGCGTCACTCCGACCCAGATCCAGAAATCAACACGTTCCTTGCTGGCAGAGATCCAAAGCAAGACCGGGGGGAAAGCCTATCAGGAGCCTGCGCATCCTGATGTGGCTGCCGATCCGGTAGTGCAGTTCATGGATCAGGCAGGGTTATTAAAAGCGGTTGAAAAATCCAGGAAAGCCATGGAAAAAGCGGCAAAGGAACTGGATTTTATTGAAGCGGCCCGGCTGCGAGATGAGATGTTTGCCCTGGAGAAACTTCTGAATAAGAAGAATAATTGAATAGAAGCTATTACATATAGGTCTTGACCAATTGGGATACAATTTCAAAGACACTTTCTACTGATAGGGAGTGCAGGCACTCATATGTGTTATGCCGGCATCCTTTTTTGTCATGACAGGGATAACAATGACTATCAGAGGTGATGACGGGAAACCGTTGTAAGTCGGGAGGATTCCAGTACCTGGCTTCAATACTTCCATATATGGTAAGTGTGGGGATATCCAGGGCCACAGCCATATGAATTGGACCAAATTTAATAAAACTAAAATAAACAGGAATTGTATTTTCCTGAAGATAGAGGTTTGAATTTAATGATAACTAAAAAAAAGCACGCCAAAAAGCGTGCCTTTACAATAAAAATATTTCTACGGGAAAGTTATCCCAGATACGATTTTAACAGTTTGCTTCTGGAAGTATGTCTCAGTCTGCGGATGGCTTTTTCTTTAATTTGCCTGACCCGCTCGCGTGTCAATCCGAACTTCTCTCCTATCTCCTCCAGGGTCATTTCCTGAATACCGATCCCAAAGAATAATTTAATGATATCGCGTTCCCTTTCCGTGAGTGTGGCCAGGGCCCTGTCAATTTCTCTGATCAGTGATTCATTCAATAAGGTCTTATCGGCATTTGGCGAGTCTGTATTTGGCAGGATATCCAGCAAGCTGTTATCCTCTCCATCCACAAAAGGTGCATCAACCGATACATGACGACCGGAAACCCGCAGGGTGTCAGTCACTTTTTCCCTTGGTAATTCAAGGGCTTCGGCAAGTTCTTCCGGGGAAGGGGTACGTTCAAATAACTGCTCAAACCGGGAGAAGGCCTTGTTGATCTTATTCAACGAGCCCACCTGGTTGAGTGGCAGCCGGACGATCCTGGACTGTTCAGCCAAAGCCTGTAAGATCGATTGACGGATCCACCAAACGGCGTAGGATATAAATTTAAATCCTCTGGTTTCGTCGAACTTCTCGGCAGCTTTGATCAAGCCAAGATTCCCCTCATTGATCAGGTCGGGTAAAGTAAGCCCCTGGTTCTGGTACTGTTTTGCAACAGATACCACAAATCTCAGGTTGGCACGGGTTAGTTTTTCAAGGGCGTCATGATCGCCCTTTTTAATACGCTGCGCCAGTTCCACTTCTTCCTCAACACTGATCAAGACCTCCTTGCCAATTTCCTGCAGGTATTTGTCAAGTGAAGCGCTTTCCCTGTTAGTGATCGATTTTGTAATCTTTAATTGTCTCATAGTACTTTCTCAACTTTGTTACAAAGATACGGCATTTACCCATTCGATTCAAGACCTGGATCAATCAATCCTGAAATAAATGTTGATAACTAGCGAAAACGGTAACTGAATTCCATGCCATCGGGTGTGATTCCCTGTATGGAATTAATGCGGTCACCGCTGTTTTCAATTCGCACTATGTCGTTGATATCATCAATTTTCAGATTGTTGATCCTGGTAATTATATAGCCGGATTTAAAGCCAAGATCAGACAATCTTCCTTTCTGTAACTCATTTATTTTTAAGCCGTAATCAATTCCGAACCGGGTTTTATCCCTGTTTGTGATCTTTGAAAACCGTGCGCCCAGCATGTAATCACTGTCTTCAATGATGCCTGTGCCGCCCTGAAGATTACGCAGAACTATGTTATATTCTTTCACCTTCTGGTTTCTTTTCACATGAATATTGACATGATCCCCCGGCCGGTACCTGCTGAATTGTTCCTGAAGTTCAGATACTGAATTAACCTTCCGGTCGTTTATCTGTAATACCACATCTCCTGCCTTTAATCCGGCTTCTTCAGCGGCACCTCCTTCGGCAATATTCCGGATATAAACTCCTTCAATCCCATCAAGTTTCTTATCTTCAACCAGTTTAGAGGTTACGTCAGCAATGGTTACTCCCAGAATAGCCCTTTGAACCCTGCCGAATTCCTTCAGATCACTCACCACCTTTTTTACGATTTCAACCGGGATGGCAAAAGAATTTCCTGAATATTCCCCGGTTGCAGAAATGATGGCAGAAGTGATGCCAATAAGTTCTCCCCGTGTATTCACCAGAGCGCCGCCACTGTTGCCATGGTTCAGGGCGGCATCTGTTTGCAGAAAGGATTCGATCCTGTACTGCTGATTCCCAAGGATGCCAAGATTCCGGCCCTTGGCACTGATGATACCGGCAGTAACTGTGGAAGTCAGGTTGAAGGGATTCCCAACAGCCAAAACCCACTGGCCAAGCTTCACCTCATCTGAATTTCCCATAGGGATCCAATGCAGATCGCTGGCTTTGATCTTCAGCAAGGCAAGGTCTGTATTCGGGTCACTGCCAACCAGTTCAGCCGTAAAGGTCCTGCGGTCGTCCATAATTACTTCGATATTTTCAGCGCCATCAATCACATGGTTATTCGTTACTATATACCCATCCTCTGTCAGGATGACACCCGAGCCAAAAGTTAAAACCGGTCTGGATCGTGCCCGTTCACCATAAAAGAATTCATACAATGGATTGGCATTGCCCTGAGCCTCTGATTCTGTTTTCACATGCACTACTCCCATCACCGTTTGTTCGGCGACGGTTGAAAAATCCTCAGGCATTTCAACAAATACCGGTTTGTTGGCAAACCTTGTGAGTTGGCTGTCATTACGGACATCCGCCTGTACAATAACGTCGGGGGTTTCAAAAATAATTCCATATCCGATAAGAGTCAAAACACTCCCCAGTATCCCAACTAATAAGTACCCTGTAAATTTTTTCGCTTTCATTGCTTTAACATTTTATCGTTCATAAATAAAACCGTCAGATTCTGATAACAAATTCTATGCCTGAATAATACCCCCGTCAATATAGCATCTTTTAAAACGCTTTTGTTTTCGGGTTGTTGCAATTATGAATTAAATTAACAAATTTTAACGAATCATGTCAGTATGATCATTAACTTTTATAAATATCAGGCTACAGGCAACGATTTTGTCATGATCGATGACCGGAGGGCACAGTTTCCGCAAGATAATGTGGCATTCATCCGCCGGTTGTGTGACCGCCGTTTTGGAATTGGCGGGGATGGACTGATCCTGCTCAGGGAAGATGCCCGTTATGATTTCCGGATGATCTACTTCAATTCAGACGGAAAAGAGGGCAGCATGTGCGGGAACGGGGGACGATGTGCGGTTCTTTTTGCAAAAAAAAAGCAGATGTTGTCGTCTCTAAATATACAATTTCTGGCCGCAGACGGATTACATGAAGCACAAATGGAAAACAGCATCCGCCTTAAAATAAGGGACGTAACAGAAATCCGGATTATCGGCAACGAATATTTTATCAATACCGGATCTCCGCACTGTGTCATTTTCCGGACTTTAATTGAAACCATGGACGTGGTTGCTGAAGGCCGGAAAATCCGTCATAAAGAAATGTTCCGGCCCGATGGGGTCAATGTAAATTTTGTAGACTTCAGAGATGGTACCGTTCACATGCGAACCTATGAACGGGGTGTGGAAAATGAAACCCTTTCATGTGGAACCGGAAGTGTTGCAGCAGCCATCGCCGTGGATCAAAAATTCGGACTGAAAGCTCCGTCCTATAATGTCCGGACACCCGGAGGACCCCTGAAGGTCCTTTTTGTACGGCAGCCTGATAATTCTTACACAGATATCTGGCTGGAAGGACCGGCAGAAGAAGTGTTTTCAGGATCGGTTGCCCTGACTGAACAGAAACCGGTATAAATCAGCAAACTATTGTAAGATCCATTATTTTCTAACTAAAATCTGACAAATGAAAAAACGTGTTATTAGTATTCAGATCATGACTGCAATTACGGCATTCACCTTGCAGGCTCAGCAGTCAGGTATTGAGGAGAAGCTCAATAATCTGGAGCAGGACTTTGAATATCTCCAGCACAGTCTCCAGCAGATAGGTAAAGCCATTGATGATATATACTGGTATCAGAAAGTCGGAGATGTGGCCCATATTGATAAGGTGTACATGACCGGACCTCCCCTGCGCAGGGAAAAAAATCCTACAGCCCAGGGTGCGGGCAACCCGGTAAAATTCTGGTCCTATATTTTCATTCCGAAAAACCTTGATGCGGGAAAAAAATACCCGCTTCTGGTTTTTCCACATGGCGGTGTTCACAGCAATTTCGGCACCTACTACACCCATATTATCAGGGAATTAATGGCCCAGGGATACATCGTGGTGGCTGCAGAATACCGGGGCAGTACGGGGTACGGCGCATCACACTACAGGAAAATTGACTATGGAGGGCTGGAGGTGGAGGATGTGGATGCCAGCAGGGCCTACATGCTTGAAAATTATAACATCATTGACAAGGACCGTGTGGGCATCCTGGGCTGGAGTCACGGGGGACTGATCAGCCTGTTGAATATTTTTGATCACCCGGAAAATTATAAGGTGGCCTATGCAGGAGTGCCTGTAAGCGATCTGATTGCCAGAATGGGGTATAAAACCCAGGGATACAGGGACCTGTATTCTGCCGATTACCATATTGGAAAAAGTGCCTATGCTGATGTTGAGGAATACCGGAAACGCTCTCCTGCCTGGCAGGCTCATAAACTCCAGACCCCGCTGCTCATCCATACCAACACCATTGACGCCGATGTGAATGTACTGGAGGTTGAACATTTGATCAAAAGTCTGAAAGCCGAAGGCAAACAATTTGAATACGAGATCTATAAGGACATCCCAGGCGGACATTCCTTTGACCGGATGGACACCAAAACCGCCCGTGAGATCCGCATGAAGGTGTATAATTTCCTTGCAAAATACCTGAATCCCCCGGGAAAATTCCAGAAAGTGGAAGACCTTGAAAAAGCGGCGTATGGGTTTTATTAGTGTTGAGTTTTGAGTTTTGAGTGTAGGTGGGTTAACTGTAGAACGAACGTCCCCGTTCGTTCACCGGTTTGTCAGAACCGGGCTTTTCTTTCAGAATCTGACGGTTACGAGTCCCGGGTTCCGGGTCTCCAAATAGACCAAATCTCCAATTTGATTTCCATTTCGAGGATGCTCGAAAAACCTATGTAATCAGAGATTGCTTGTTTATCGACATTCCTGGTTACTGGTCCCTGCTGCATACTGATCACTCATCACTTTTTTCCGCCCCACAAACTGAATCACCCTTCCCTCTCCCTGATGCATCAGGTTGGAGTCGAGAAGGATGGTTTCCTCTATAGCAGTAATGGTTTTGAGCACTTTAAAATCGGATTGGATGTCTTCCAGACGGTACAGGTAATCCACATTTGGCGGTCCCCCGGTTTTATATCCGATCTGTTTTTTTTCAAAGGCTTCCATAAGCAGGTATCCGCCAGGTTTCAGTAAGCCGGTCATCTCCCTGTGAAAACTCTCCCGGCCGGGTGCAGGAAGGTGCAGAAAAATAATGGCAACCAGATCAAAAGATCCGGCTTCAGTAAAACCGTTCAGAACATCTCCCACATGGTATTGAATGGCAACCTGATGTTCATGCGCCAGGGCCAGCGCCTTGTCCCGGCCTGTCTCACTGTAGTCCTGAGCCACTACATCCCATCCCAGAGTAGCTGCATAAACACCATTGCGGCCTTCCCCTTCTCCAGGGAGGAATACCCGGCCTGGTTTCAGGGTTTCAATAAAAGATTTAAAAAAACCATTCGGCCCGGTCCCGTAAACATAGTCGTTTATGGCATATCTCTGATCCCACATTTCTTTCATCATACAGAATATTTACAGGTCAAACAGATCGATTAAATAGATGAGAGAAGCAATGGAGGCACTGCCCATCTGAAGTTCCCGTTCATTAACATTTTTAAAGACATCTTTGGCAGAATGGTGGTAATCGAAATACCGGTGATCGTCAGGAATGTACCCGATCAACAGGGCTCCAAAATCCCTGAGCGGACCAATATCGGATCCGCCACCTCCTTTAACAAACCTGTCAAGACCGTAAGGTTCAAAATACTTTTGCAATGCCAGGAGTTCTTCCAGCCTCTCGCCTTCGGCGCCAAATCCAAATCCCTGTGGGGTGAACACTCCACGGTCTGACTCCAGGGCTGCATAATGACGTTCTCCCAGTGTTGCCGCCCGTTCAGCATACTTCCTGCCACCACGCTGATTGATTTCTTCATCCATGAACATCACTGCCCGTATGGTTCTTTTTGGTTTTATATCCAATACTCTGAACAAGCGGAGCACTTCGATGGCCTGGATGCATCCTCCTCCATCATCATGGGCTCCCTCCCCTGTGTCCCAGGCATCCAGATGTCCGCCTATGGTAATGATCTGCTCCGGGTGTCCGGAGCCCCTGATCTCACCCACAACATTGTAGGATAAAACATCAGGAAGGTTTTCGGAAGCGCTGATAATATGCAAAACCAGATCCGGATCTTTTGCCAGCCAACTGCTCAGAAGGTCAGCGCCCCTGGTGCTTACGCAAACAGCAGGAACTTTTTTAATATGATCATCGTACCGCAACACACCGGTATGGGGAATATCATCCTGTGCAGTGGTCACGGACCGTACAACGACTCCTGTTGCACCGTAGCGTCCGGCCTCTGCTGCACCTCGTGTACGTTGGTTTACCGCCCCGCCATAGGCTGAGAAGGTATTGATTTTAACTTTATTAAGCGGGCGGTTAAAAAATACAATTTTTCCTTCAATGGCACTTCGGCCCAAAGCCTGCAGGTCGTCAAAATTCTGAACCTCCACCACCTTTCCCTCAATGCCGCCCGGTGGCGTACCAACGGAACGGCCCAGACCGGCAACTTTCAATTCTTCCGATCCCATGAGAGAGGATGCCATAGTGCAATATTCAACACTGCCTCTCCGCCAGTGGGGAACCATTACCGGTTGCAGAAATACACTGTCTGCACCCAACTCCAGCATAAGCTGACGCGTAAACTCAACTGCAGCAGCGGCTTCAGGCGTACCTGATATCCTTCCGGCAGTTTTTTTACACAAAAAACGGAGATTTTCATATGCTTCATGACTGGTCAGAGCTTCTTTATAGATCGACCGGATCACGGTTTCGGGGTCTTGTTGCGCCGGGGCAATCAGGATAAACAAAAATGCAAAAATGGCAGAAATTAAAAGTTTCATCTGGTCTGAAAATTTTGTGAGACTCTAAAATTAAGGTATTTTTTGAATACGCCTCAAGAAAACCACATCCTGGCACCGACTGAGCCAGGGGAAACAGGCTTATGCTGAAACTCTGCAAACCGGATTATGTTTTCTGGTTGACATCCTTTTATTCCGGTCCGGCAAAGCATCTCGCCTTTGCCTTGCATCCAGGCCGGACCGGTATCACGGTTGCCCGTGAACCCCCGGGCGATGCCCGGGGCTATTATCTTTCGCCCTTAGAGGGCTTCAACACTTCGACTTTTCGACCTTTCAACCTTTCGACCTCCTCCTCTTCAACTCTTCGACCTCCTCCTCTTCAACTCTTCCAGGACCTCCCTATAGTCGGACACTGGAAGGTTTTCGCCCCCCCTGCCTTTGCGTTATTCTGCGTGTCCCTTCTGATATGAGATGTGCCCCGGTCGGCCCGCTGGGGCAGTCCGCACGGTAACATTATGCGGGATCTGAATTGGGGCTGTCTCAAAAGCAACCTGGTCAGACATCAATATTGGCATATTTGGCATGTGTTTCGATAAACTCCCGGCGCGGGGGCACTTCATCTCCCATCAGCATTGAGAATATTCTGTCGGCCTCCGCGGCACTGTCAATGGTGACCTGCTTTAGAGTCCGGTTCTCCGGATTCATTGTGGTATCCCAGAGTTGTCCTGCATTCATCTCACCCAGACCTTTATATCTCTGGATGGATACAGAGCTGTCTTTTCCGCCGCCAAGCTCCTTTATATATTTTTTACGCTCTTCTTCTGTCCAGCAGTAATGCTGAACTTTACCTTTTTTGACCAGATATAATGGCGGCGCTGCAATATACAGATTGCCATTTTTGATCAGTTCCTGCATATATCTGAAGAAAAACGTCATGATCAATGTAGTAATGTGACTGCCATCCACATCGGCATCGGTCATGATCACAATTTTATAATAGCGCAGGCCATCAATATTAAGCGCTTTACTGTCTTCCTCGGTACCGATGGTCACCCCAAGGGCGGCAAAAATATTTTTTATCTCCTCATTCTCAAAGATCTTGTGCTGCATGGCTTTTTCAACATTGAGGATCTTTCCACGAAGCGGCAATATGGCCTGAAATTTCCTGTCACGCCCTTGTTTGGCCGTACCTCCGGCCGAGTCGCCCTCTACCAGGAACACTTCACAAAGCTCAGGGTCCCGTTCGGAACAATCAGACAATTTTCCAGGCAATCCGGAACCTGACAAAACCGTTTTCCGCTGGACCAACTCCCTGGCCTGTCTGGCAGCATGACGGGCTGTAGCGGCCAGGATGACTTTCTGCACTATGATTTTAGCATCCTTTGGATTCTCTTCGAGATAATAGGCCAGGGAGGCACTGACAGCCTGATCGACAGATCCCATCACTTCGTTGTTACCCAGTTTGGTTTTGGTCTGCCCTTCAAACTGGGGTTCCTGAACCTTAATGGAAATAATGGCGGTAAGTCCCTCACGGAAATCATCTCCGCTGATGTCGAATTTCAATTTCGCAAGCATTCCCGATTTTTCGGCATAGCTTTTTAAAGTCCTGGTCAAACCCCTTCTGAATCCGGCGAGGTGCGTTCCCCCTTCAATGGTATTGATATTGTTCACATAGGAGTGGATGTTTTCAGAAAATGAAGTGTTGTATTGCATGGCAATCTCCACCGGGATCTCATTCTTTTCAGTCTCAATATAAATTGGTTTTTCAACCAGCCTTTCACGATTGGCATCCAGGAACTGCACGAATTCTTTCAGGCCTTCAACGGAATAAAAACTTTCTGAAAGAGATGTCTCATTGTTGTTTTCGTTTCCGTTTTCGTTTCCATTTTCCCTTTGCTCCCGCTTATCCGTTAATGATAAACGGACGCCTTTGTTAAGGAAGGACAATTCACGCAAACGGGTTGCCAGAATTTCAAAATTGAAATCAGTAGTGATAAAAATGGTGTCATCCGGTGTAAAGGTGATCTCTGTACCCGTAATATCGGTATCCCCGATCGTCTTTATTTTTCCAAGTGGTTTTCCCCTCTCATATTCCTGGACATGAATCTTCCCATCGCGATACACTCTGGCCTCGAGCTTTGCTGACAGGGCATTCACACAGGAAACGCCTACACCGTGCAAGCCGCCCGACACTTTATAACTGTCTTTATCAAATTTACCTCCGGCATGCAGAACGGTCATTACCACTTCAAGAGCTGATTTTTTCTCCTTTTCATGAAAATCTATCGGGATGCCCCTGCCATCATCTAAAACCGTCAGTGATCCATCGGCATTTATATAGACTTCAATATTTTTGCAATGGCCGGCCAGGGCCTCATCAATAGAATTATCAAGAACCTCATAAACAAGATGGTGCAAACCTTTCACGCTGACATCCCCAATGTACATGGCAGGCCGTTTCCTCACCGCTTCCAATCCTTCAAGTACCTGTATGCTTTCTGCAGAATAATCCTGATTCTCCTGTGTGTCCTTTTTACTCATATGTTTATCTATTTAAATAAATTCATTAATACCTGCAAATTCCGGTTGTAAATATCTATTTCCGGAACATGTCTTACTGATAAATCTCAAAGGTAGGATCTCGTTGTTTTCCCCACTGATCTTTCACTTTTCACTGTCTTCGTGACTGTATTTGCAGGACGCTGATTTACAGACAATTATCAAATGAAGTCTGATAATGAAATTACATCATGCAAATATACATAATTTTAGTGATTTTCAGGCATTTAAACCTAAATTAACAAGGCGTTTTTTTAACAAGAAATGAACAGTTTTTTGATACTGAAAACCGCCTCTTCCGGACGGAGTGGTTTCCGGTAAAAAATGTATCTGTCAGACGATATCCTTAAACGCGAACCAATCCATAATTACAAGGTGTTGCGTTGCGGAAAATAATAGCCCGGAGGGCTTGAAGTCTGATAGCCCCGGTAACGTCCGGGGGGAAAAGTGGCACATAGATTCCCAACCCCGGACGGGGTTGAATTTTATGCAGTAATTCTCCTGGGTGCGGCATTGCGGTAAGCAAGAAAAAACCTCTGCGGCCCGGACTGCAAGCCGGGATACGTTTTCTCCGGGCCCCGGCGCCCAGGGCTGTTTCAGCACTCTCGACATTATAATGCATAGGTAAACCCGCCAAAAACAGAGAATCTCTGAACCGGATACTGATTCCATAGCTGGTATCCATTGCCCAGGATGTTGTTGAATCTCAGAAATACAGAAAGAATTTTTGTATACCGGTATTCAAGCTTCAGGTTCAGGTCAGCAAATCCCTCCAACGCGTATTCGGAAATATTAAAAACATAGGATTTAGCATAACGTTTCCCCACGTAGAATATATCCAGGTTAATTAAAATCTTATCCTGAAGGTTGTATCTCAGAACACCTGTAATATCAAAATCAGGCTTATGCCAGGCCCTTTTCTGGGTGGATAATCCATAACTGTAATAGGTTCCTTTGAGGAAAAAATCGAATTTTGAACCGATTTTGGTGCTGATCTCGCCGAATACAGAACCTATTTGCACATCATCGTATTCCACATTGAACGTGTTCCCCAGGGGGCTGATGGTATCATTAACAAAAAACGGCATGCGGTCCACCAGTGCAAAACTTCCACGGATATGATAGGATGAACGGCGGCTGAACGATCCGTTAAAACCCCCGTAAAACTGGAGCTTCCTGTCGGTACTCTGAACATATAAGCCAGGTATTAAAAACAAATTTGCTGTGGTCACACTTCTGTAAGTATTTCTTTCCAGTTCGCCTGTGACTCCCACATATGCCGTGAGGTATTGTGGTACGACATGGAACAGCAATTTTGCCTTTGGATAGAATTTTGGCGTGGTCTTGCCATCCTCCACTTCAACAGTCATATTGAGTGCAAGATCCAGGTTCCATGCCCCGGTTCTCTTTGAATACCAGGGTTCCAGACTAATAAAGCTGACCGGAGTGGTAATGCTGTCCATATTATACCCAACAAAAAGTACATCAAGGTCGCCTCCGATCAGGCCACCGAGAAATCCCTTTCCCATCCTGGCATTAAAATGAACCTCGTGCTGCCGGTTCTTAAAACGGTCCTCAAAATAGTGGTACCCGGTCTTGAACCGGTACAGCAATTTGGTTGAGTCAAGATGGCCTGACTCCATCCTTATAACCCCATAGAGATCCATGTAATTCTGCCTGATATCGTCTTTAACCAGAGCCGTATCAAGGGCCGGATTGTATCCATAAAAATGCATCCATTTCTGGTTGGCTCCTACATCACCTGATAAAATTGATTTTTTATAGATCTTTTTGCCGAAGACCCCGAAGTCGGTGTCACCATACCCTGAATTCACCCGTTTGTCATTTCCCAATTTGGTCTTACCATAGGAAGAAATATGCTTTATATAGGCGCCGAGGGAAGATTTTCTTGACCTGAGACTGTTCACATACAATTCTCCGGAAACGGTTGCATAACTGCCGAACCCCAGTTTCAGGTAACCCGGATAGAGTTTGGGGATCTGTTCACTCTCCATCCGTGCCGGCTTCAGTGGCCGGAACACATACTCCGGATGGAAGGCTTTTGGCCGGATGCTGTAGTTCACATCCGGCACCAGCTGTACCGTATCCTCCATAACAGGCAGCATGTTAATTTTAAAGGCACCGGAAAGAGTGGGTTCATAGGGTTTCACAACCCTGACTTCCTTTTTAATGGGATCCTGGGCAAGCATCTCCACGGCCATCATAACAGTCAGCAACACAGATAATATGGTTATCTTTCTGCCCATAAGTTATTCATTTACTGAGATTTTATTTGATCAACTCCCTGCACAATCCCGTTCAGCCCGCCCCGTATGGTATCCGGTTCACTCTGTTCTTTTTCAAATTCCTCCAGATCCGTAATGGCTTGCAATCTGGCCCTTGCTTGTTCTTTAACACCGTCATCCTCAACCTCATAGTAATCAATCAGGCTTTGCAGGGTATATCTGGCCTGAAACAGGTCATTTTGCTCCAGGCTGATATCTGATGACAGAATAAAGATCCTGGCCATCCAGTTTTGATGGGGCGTATTCATATTGATGAATTCCGTCACTTCTTTGGAAGCGTCATCCATATTTCCCTGTTGAAACAGTATCTGAGCCACCTGGTACTTTGATTCGGCGCCTTCGGCGCTTAATATTTCCTTTGCTACCTGCCTGAAAGCTTCAAGGGCATCGTCCCTGTTCCCATTAATCAGATGAGCTTTTCCCATTTTAAAATAGACTTCCCTTGCCAATTCTTCCGTAACTTTGCCTGAGGACAGGATTTCAGGCCCAATGCTGACTACCCCTGAGTAGTTCTCAAGTTCATACATGCAGCGCAGTTGTCCTATAATGGCGGTTCTTTTATTTTCAGGAATATCGGCTACAGTTTCAAGATGCACATAGTTCTCAAGAGCGTCCATCCAGTTTTTCTCATTAAAATTTATAGCACTTGCAGCGAGCAATGAAGGTTCAGAAAAAACATTCTTAGGCCGGCTTATGACATAGCTATAGTCCACAATTGCAGCTTTTATTTGTCCCCTGGAGGCCAGGCATTCTGCCCTGTAGAAATGGGCGTTGAGAATGAAACTGCCATCCCCGAATTTATCAATATAACCATTCAGGACAGGAAGGGCACGGTCACAATCACCCGCCATATATAAATTCTCGCCTGTCTGGTAGGTCAGTGAATCCTGCTCTGACAGACTGACATTGGCAAAGGATCCGAGAGTCCTGACATAGGAAAAATAACTTTCAACATCATTTATATCCACATATACCGTTCTCAAACCTGTAAGAGCGCTGCGCGATTCGGGTGTGCCCTGAAACTTTTGAATCAAATCTTTATAGGCCCTGATGGCTTCCTGGTTCTTATTCTGGTTGTAATAGACCAGTCCGATCTCAAGCATGGCTTTTGCATAGTAACTGCTGTTTGGAAAACGTTCAAGAATTTCTTTGAAATCCTGAAGTGCCGGATCGAGTTTTTCAATTTTGACATATGACTTACCACGCTCAAAAATGGCATCATCCAGGTAACCGGATTTGGGGTAGCTGTTTTGGAGTTCAGTCAGCCCGCTGATCTTCTCAAAATGCTTTTTCAGAAGGCCATTTGCAAACGACTTCTGGAAAAGGGCATAATCCGGGTCTGCTGTCTTCAGATTTATGGATTGATCGTAATACCTGATTGAAAGCGGATAATCCTGGGCCATGAA
>CAYOFK010000054.1:0-2452 GCA_964403185.1 uncultured Rikenellaceae bacterium
GTTATCAATCAATCTGACAGAACCGGCCTTCACGGCAATGCATCCGTATATTTCAATTGCATCCTTCCAGTCCCGTACTGCCTCGAGATGTACTCCGTCAACAATTTCAAAATATTCCAGCTTCAGATACGGGCTTTTATTGATAAACTCGCGGGTGGCATTGATGGTTTCGGGCACGGTTCTTTCACCGGAATGGTCTGCGGCGTTCTTTAAGGCCTCGTGGATTTTCACAGCCTCTATCCGTTCATTTGGGCCCAGCAAGGCATTTCTGGAACTCATGGCAAGGCCATCGTATTCCCGGATGATCGGGCAATCAACGACGCGTACGGATAGATTTAGTATTTCCGTCAATCTTTTTATAATGATCAATTGTTGAAGATCTTTTTGCCCGAAGTAGGCTACATCCGGTTTTACATATTCAAAAAGCTTACCAACAACCTGGGCAACCCCATTAAAGTGCCCGGGCCTGTGCCGGCCTTCCATTATTTTATCAAGCTTTTTAAAATCAAATACCCTGGTATCGGGTTCGGGGTACATTTCCTGCTCACCGGGTAAAAATACAAGGTCGTTTTCTTTAAGCACAGGCTTGAGCATTTCCATATCCTGAGTGGTATTTCTCGGATATTTCTGCAAATCCTTTTGGTCGTTAAACTGTGTTGGATTTACAAAAATACTGACCACAACCAGGGATGTTTGCTCCAGTGCTTTTAAGATGAGTGACAGATGTCCCTGATGCAAGGCACCCATGGTTGGGACCAACCCGACCGTTTTACCACTTTCTTTATAAGGGGCAATACGGGCTTCCAATCCGGATCTTGTGGTTACCGCGATCATGATTTTTTGTTTTTACAAAGATATGGTTAAAAGAGATATACAAAATTACACGGAGAATACTAAAACCGAACCGTTTAATAATCGGGGGTGATTTACGGTCTGGATAATTTTTACTACTTTTGCAGAAAATTTATTCATAAGTTATTGTATCAATGAAAGACTATAAGGTCTTGTTTGTTTCACAACAAATAGCCCCGTACCTTCCTGAAAACGAGATGTCAATGATGGGGAGACATCTGCCGCAGAAAATTCAGGAGAAGGGATGCATGATCAGGACATTTATGCCCCGCTATGGCGTGGTAAACGAGCGAAGGTATCAATTGCATGAGGTGATAAGGCTTTCAGGGATGAATCTGATCATTGAAGACACAGATCACCCACTCATCATCAAAGTGGCCTCTATCCAGTCGGCCAGAATGCAGGTTTATTTCATTGATAATGAAGAATATTTTCATAGGAAGCACGTTCTTAAAAACAATGACGGCAAGGATTTTAATGACAATGATGAACGTGCAATATTCTTTGCCCGTGGTGTTTTGGAAACGGTCAAGAAATTAAGATGGTCTCCTGATATTGTACACTGTATTGGTTGGTTTACGGGTCTGGTGCCATTGTATTTGAAGAAAGCTTACAATGACGATCCTTTATTCATGAATTCCAAGGTTATATTTTCGGTATATTCTGATAGTTTCTCAGGCCCCCTTCATAAAAATTTCAAGAAAAAACTCTGGATTGAAGGTGTCAAAGACGATGATCTATTTGTTTTCAAAACACCAGATTTTGTAAACTTCAATAAACTGGCAATTCAGTATTCCGACGGTATTGCTTATGGCAGCCCGGAAATTCCGGCTGAATTGCAGAAATTTGTTGAAGAAAAACAACTTCCATCCCTGAACTATCAGGGCGAAGATGATTATGTACAAATCTATTCAGATTTTTACGACCGAATTTTAAATGAGAAATCCGATGATGCGAACCGGTAGGAATCTTTTAAGTGCTGTTTCTTTATTGATATGTGCCCCAATTTTTTTCTTTTCTTGTGAAAACCGTCCAACAGAAATTGATATCGATTTTAAACCCGAAGGACAGCTTCGTGTAGCTTATTCTGATACCATCACCATTAAGGCATATACATATTCACAGGATTCCATACGATCTGATAATTCTGATTTTTCCATAATTGGCCTGGCTGAAGACCCTGTTTTTGGCAGCTCAAAGGCATCCTTTCTTACACAGGTCAGGTTGCCGCAGACGTTTAATCCGGGAGCCAACCCACAATCCGATTCCGTTTACCTGTATCTGGAACCTTCAAGTTTTTATGGCGACTCCTTATCCCAACTGGCTGTGGAAGTGAGGGAGTCTTTTAAAAGATTGTATGCTGACAGTGCCTATTATTCAAATTTGAATATTCAGGATTCCTTAGGTACCATAGTGCTGGGGACCACTGTTGCAACGGCCGGCGATTCCCTGCTCAGGATAAAACTGGATCCTTCAGTGGGTGAAAAACTGCTCGCTGATTCTCTGGCATTCGATGATCAGGAATATTTCCTGAACTATTTCAGAGGATTGCATGTGGAAACAACAAGCATAACGGGACAGGGGGGCTTTCTTTCTTTGT
>CAYOFK010000054.1:2552-13708 GCA_964403185.1 uncultured Rikenellaceae bacterium
GGATTGCATGTGGAAACAACAAGCATAACGGGACAGGGGGGCTTTCTTTCTTTGTATTTACTGTCATCTGAATCTGCCCTTGTGCTTTATTATCACAATGATGAAGCTGCAGATCTGCAATTCCAGTTTGTGATCAGCTCCTCGGCTGCCAGAGTGGGTTTGTTTGAACACGACCATTCCACCGCGGATCCGTCTCTTAAAATAAATCACCTGGATGATGGAGTGGAAGACACCGTTCTGTATGTACAGGGTTTGAGTGGGGTATATTCAAAAATCGAAATCCCGTATCTGGAAGCCTGGATTGACTCCATGCCTTTGGCACTGAACCATATTGAGCTGGAAATTCCACTGGATTATAACGACCCTACCGGTACTGTGTTCCCCAAAGCGAATTATTATAATCTTTATGCAAAAAATAATGAGGGCACATTTCAAAGGATCCTGGACAATTTCTTCGGGCAAGACTATTTTGGCGGATACATAGTTGACTCTGTAGTAAGGTTCCGTATCACCTCACATCTCCAGGATTTCCTGGAACAGAAAATCGATGATGCTGAGGTTAATATCTTTGTCCGCACTCCCTCCATTACTCCCAGCAGAACTATTTTTACAAGCCCTCTGAATACAAACAGGGCACGTTTGAGATTCACCTATACGCGGATTAAGAACTGATTTCTTTTTCTTGCTTCACAATTAAACTCTGTTACAGACCAAAATAAGTTTGTAAATTGCGATGTTATTAGATTAAATATCACCTGTCTTATGTGTGGAATTTTCGGATATTTGGGAAAACAACAAGCTTATCCTATCTTGATAAAGGGCCTGAAAAGACTGGAATACAGAGGCTATGATTCGGCTGGGATCTCAATTTTTAATGAGAAGATAAAAACATTCAAATGCAAAGGAAAGGTAAGCGACCTGGAAAATCATATTTTACAAGGATCAACCGCAGGTACAATGGGAATGGGACATACCCGATGGGCCACCCACGGACCACCCAATAATATCAATGCCCATCCTCATAAATCACAGCACGGACACTTTGTGCTCATCCATAATGGGATCATTGAAAACTATTCACGGTTAAAGAAGAAACTTCTTGCACTGGGGTACCGGTTTGAAAGTGAAACAGATACGGAAGTCCTGGTCAACCTTATTGAATATATTTATCTTGAAAATAAAGTGACACCGGAAGTGGCCGTTCGCCTTGCTTTGCATAAAGTGATTGGAGCTTATGGTCTGGTCATTCAATGTTCCGACGCTCCGGGGCAACTCATTGCTGCCAGGAAAGGCAGTCCGCTGGTAATCGGGATTGGAAAAGATGAATATTTTGTGTCTTCAGATGTTACTCCAATTGTGGAGTATACCAAAAAAGTAAGCTATCTTAATGATGGTGAGATTGCCCTCATTACCAGGGACACTTTCAGTATCAGTACCATAAAGGATAAAAAACTGGTCCCCGTATTCAGGCAGATTGATATGGAAATTGGTGAAGTTGAAAAGGGAGATTTTGAACACTTCATGCTTAAAGAGATCTTTGAGCAGCCCAGGACCATTCAGGACACCTTCAGGGGAAGGATTTCAAAAGAGTTGGGTACCATAAATCTGGGCGGTTTATTTGAGGTCATGCCCAGGCTCGTTAATGCCAAACGTATCATTATAATTGGTTGTGGCACATCCTGGCATGCGGGACTGGTTGGGGAATACCTGATTGAGGAATTTGCCCGCATCCCGGTTGAAGTGGAATATGCTTCGGAATTCCGGTACAGGAATCCGGTCATCCTTGAGGATGATATCATTATTGTTATCAGTCAGAGTGGTGAAACGGCCGACAGCCTTGCCGCCATTCAAATGGCCCAGGAAACGGGAGCTCTTATACTTGGAATTTGTAATGTAGTGGGATCCAGCATTACCCGTGAAACACATTGTGGTGTTTATACACATGCCGGTCCTGAAATCGGTGTGGCTTCTACAAAGGCTTTTACAGCACAGGTTACCGTTTTAACCATGCTGGCCATGCTGCTTGGGAAAAAGCGAAAACTGTTGAGTGAAGCATCTTATGGGAAGTTTATTTCAGAGCTGCAGGAAATACCTCATAAAATCCATGACATTCTCTCGGATAATGCCCATTTTAAAAGTATCGCGAAACAATATAAAGATGTTGACAACTTCTTATACCTGGGCAGGGGCTATTCATTCCCTGTGGCCCTGGAAGGTGCACTGAAACTCAAGGAGATCTCATACATTCACGCAGAGGGATATCCGGCAGCTGAAATGAAGCATGGTCCTATTGCCCTGATTGATGAAAATATGCCCGTGGTCGTTATTGCACCAAAAGATGATTCATACGATAAGATTGTAAGCAATATCCAGGAGGTCAAAGCCCGCGGGGGCATCGTCATTGCCGTGGTCAACAAGGGAGAAAAGAACATCAGCAAAATGGCCGATCATGTGATCGAAGTCCCTACAACCAATCTGGCACTGATGCCCTTGCTCTCTATCATACCTTTGCAATTGTTATCTTACCATATCGCTGTGATGAGGGGGTGTCATGTGGATCAGCCACGAAATCTTGCAAAATCAGTAACTGTTGAATAAGATGAAACGCACATAATACATGAAAACCTACAGAAATTTGAACAAGGACGAAATTACTGTTTTGAAAAGTCAGGACTGCTCTGCGGATGACTGGTCTCAAATTTCCGTCTCAAAAGGGTTTAAACCAGCCTTTATTAAAAATGTGCATTTTACCGGGACTGCTCAACTGGGAGTGTTTAACAAAACATTTGATCTTCAGAGTGGCCGGCAAAAACATTCGGGCATATATAATGCACATATGCATAACTGCATGGTTGGAGACGATGTGTATATATCCAATGTGCGCAACAGCCTGGCCAACTATAAAATTGGCAAAGAAGTTTATATTGAAAATGTTGATATTCTGGAGGTGACGGGACCAACAGCCTTCGGTAATGACACCGAAGTAAATGTGCTGGATGAAACCGGAGGGCGCAAAGTCCCCATCTTTAACGGACTGTCTGCCCAGATGGCATACATCCTGGCCATGTACCGGCACCGGCCGCAAATGATACAAGCCGTTAATGCAATGGTTAAAACCTTTACGGATCAGCAAACTTCCAATACCGGTACTATTGGAGATTTCTCCAGACTTGTGAACTCCAGAACCATAAGGAATGTTAACATAGGCCCCTCCAGTTGTATTGATGGCGCAGAGTTTCTTTTTAATGGAAGTATCAACAGCACGCCTTCCGCCCCGGTAAATGTTGGCGCAGGGGTGATCATGAAAAATTTCATCCTCTGTTCCGGATCAACTGTTTCTGACTCAGCCATTATTGACCATTGTTTTATCGGGCAAGCCTGTGAACTTGGTAAACATTATTCTGCAGCCCATTCCGTCTTTTTTGCGAATTGTGTTGGTTTTCATGGTGAAGCCTGTTCTGTTTTTGCAGGCCCGTATACCGTTACACATCATAAATCCACGCTGCTCATAGCGGGGATGTTTTCTTTTTTAAACGCGGGAAGTGGCTCAAACCAGAGCAATCATATGTATAAACTGGGTCCGGTTCATCAGGGTATAGTTGAAAGGGGTTCAAAAACCACAAGCGATTCCTACCTGCTCTGGCCGGCCAGAGTAGGCCCTTTTACCCTGGTGATGGGACGGCATTATAAAAATTCAGACACTTCAAATCTTCCGTTTTCCTACCTGATTGAAAGCAATGATGAGAGCATCCTGGTACCCGGAATCAATCTCAGAAGTGTTGGGACTATCAGAGATGCGCAAAAATGGCCCAAACGGGACAAACGGAAAGATCCGGACAAACAGGATGCAATAAATTTTAAATTGCTGAGCCCCTATACCATTCAGAAAATGATTGAGGGGCGGAATATACTTATCCGGCTTAAGGAATATTCCGGCGAAAAGTCTGAATTTTATTCATATGAGAATGTTAAGATCACCAGGTCTGCTTTAGACAAGGGTGTTGATCTGTATAACCTGGCCATCGAAAAATTTCTTGGGAATTCACTTATCAACCGTCTGGGAGATCGAAGCTATGATACAGATGGGGATGTCAGGGAACGCTTAAAACCCGATACGGATATTGGCACCGGAAAATGGATCGATGTGGCCGGCCTTTTGGCCCCTATGAATGTGGTTGAGGATCTGATAGATAAAATAGAGAATGGAAGCGTAAAGGACATTGACGGGATCAAACAGGAATTTAACAGGATGTTTGAAAATTATGATGATTATGAATGGACCTGGAGTATTGATACTTTGCTTAAAGAAGCCGGCAAAAACATGCACAGCATCTGGGCTAATGACGTGATTGAACTGATAAAAAAGTGGAGAAAAAGTGTGGTGGAACTGGACCGGTTATTATATAATGATGCCAAAAAGGAATTCACCCTGATCTCGCAGACAGGATTTGGTATTGACGGGGATAAAGAAACCAGGATGCTTGACTTTGAACAGGTGCGCGGTGAGTTTGAAAAAAACCCTCAGGTTTCAGCCATTAAGACCCATATCAAAGAAAAGACCGCCCTGGCAAATGAAGTCATTAATCGCATGAAGGCAGTACGTACGCAGGTTATGTAAGTGCTTTGATGCTTTAGTGCTCTGGTGGCTTAGTGCTTTGCTTTAGTTCGTCAGGGTTTCGGCTTTTCAACTAAACTTATGGGCAACCTGTTTCATGGAAGGACACGTCAATTTCCAAAATTCAATTTCCAATTTCCAAATAAATCTCAAAATCCAATTTTCAAATTTCAAACACCGGCAACTTCCCGGTTTGGTTATTGGGTTTTGGTTATTGATTATTATTTGAAATTTGGAATTTGTTTATTGGGATTTTGTCCTTCACTACTATTTTCCAACCTGCATTTACTTCTGATTAACCTTCCTCTATTCCGGGTATCCCGGTATACTTTATTTTCTAAATGAAGAACCAAATCACCAAGCAATTTTTAACCGCCAGGCAGTTTTCATACCCGTGAAAATGCAGGGCTAAAGCCCTATTAGCGTTTCTGTACTTTTCAACTCCGCCCTAAAGGACGGAGTTAGTTATACTCATCTCAGATACCGGGCCCTGACTAACTCCGGCATTTATGCCGGGGTAAAGACCGGGAACATCACCGGGCTTCAGCCCTTCATCTTCTTTCAAGTAAAATACACTTTTAATACAGCCCCCTATTATCTTCCGCCCCTACAGGGCCTGGGAGGGCATTCAAACGTTTGGTGGACGACAAAGCTTATGCAGAAGGTTCTGTAGATCGACTTTCCAAGTCGATTAGCGACTCGGAGAGGTCGAAGCGAAGCGCAGACCCTGACCGTAGCGTCAGGGTTTCCAACCTTACAGAGCTTGGGATTCGCAAAGGCAGGATATCCCTTCACCCTACCTCTTTACGTATTGCTCATGGTAGTAATTTTCATAGCTGCCAGATACTATGTGATCAAGCCATTCCTGGTTGTTGAGGTACCAGTCCACTGTTTTTTCAAGTCCGTTCCTGAAATCATGCTCGGGTTTCCAGTGGAGGTTACGTGAGATCCTGGATGAGTCAATGGCATAGCGTAAATCATGACCTGCACGGTCCTTTACATAGCTGATGAGCTCGCTGGAAGTTCCTTCAGGACGGCCCAGCTTCCGGTCCATGATCTCACATAACAGTTGAACCAGATCAATATTCTTCCATTCATTATTGCCCCCTATATTGTAGGTCTCACCTATGGTTCCTTTATGAAAAATTACATCCATGGCTGCTGCATGGTCCTCAACAAACAACCAATCGCGGATATTCAATCCTTTGCCGTAGACCGGAATGGATTTTTTTTGACGTATATTATTAATTACCAGTGGAATAAGTTTTTCGGGAAACTGATTCGGACCGTAATTATTGGAACAGTTTGATATTACAACCGGCAATTTGTAAGTATGGTAAAACGCCCTGACAAGATGGTCTGATCCGGCCTTTGATGCAGAATAGGGACTGCGGGGATCGTAGGGTGTTTCTTCTGTAAAATAACCGGTGTCACCCAGCGATCCATAGACCTCATCTGTTGAGATGTGGTAAAACAACTGAAATTGCTCCGGATTATTTTTACAGGCCTCTCTTGCGGTAATTAACAGGTTTGAGGTTCCGACAATATTGGCATATATAAAATCCATCGGGTTGGAAATGGACCGGTCAACATGTGATTCTGCAGCGAGGTGAATGATACCCGAGATGGGATATTGACTAAAAACTTCCTTAATGCATTTTGCATCGGCAATATCGCCCTTAATAAAGACATAGTTATTGGCGTGCTCAATGTCGGCAAGATTCTCAAGGTTCCCGGCATAGGTTAATTTATCAAAGTTGAGAATTGTATAATCCGGGTATTTGTTTACAAACCTTCGTACCAGATGGGATCCAATAAATCCGGCGCCACCGGTAATCATTATGATTTTTTTTGCACTCATTTCGTAAAATGTCTTTAAATGTTAACGATGTCTGTTGCGATAGTACTGTTCCCAGTCCCACGCTGTTTTCATAGCTTCATCCAGGGTGCTCTGTGTTTTCCAGCCAAGCTTTTTGTTAGCCAGTGTGCTATCGGCCCATATCTGTTCAATATCTCCTTCCCGGCGGTCCTCAACCTTAATTTTTAACTTTTGACCGCTCACCTTTTCAAAGGATTTAACTATTTCCAATACCGACACTCCTGAACCAGTTCCCAGGTTAAATACTTCATAACCGGAAGCTGTTTGCTTCTGAAGAAACCTTTCAACAGCCAATACATGGGCCAGAGCCAGGTCCACCACATGGAGGTAATCACGAATGGCACTTCCGTCCGGGGTGTTGTAATCGGTCCCGAACACTTTTAAATGTGGATGTATCCCTATTCCTGTTTGCGTTATATAGGGAACCAGATTGTCAGGAGTTCCCAGAGGTAACTCGCCGATCCTGGCAGAGGGGTGGGCTCCAATGGGATTGAAATACCGGAGAGATATGGCTTTAAGTCCTGGTGATGCGACTGTAGTATCCCTGATGATCTCTTCAGCTATCTGTTTGGTATTTCCATACGGGGAGGCCGCAGGAAGTATGGGTGAAGATTCAGTTACCGGAAGTTTTTCGGACTGACCGTAAACAGTACATGACGAAGAAAACACCATTGACGGGATCCTGAATTTTAACATAGCATCCAGAAGATTCAGTAAGGAAACCAGGTTATTGTAGTAGTACTTTACCGGAGATTTTACCGATTCAAAAACAGATTTAAATGCAGCAAAATGAATCACCGAATCAAAATCATTATGTTTTTCCAGGATGGTATAGAGAGTGGTTTTATCGCAAAGATCCATTTTTATGAATTCCGGCCGGATTCCTGTAATGGTCTCAATGCCATTAAGTACATCAATGTTCGAATTGGATAGATTATCCAGGACAACCACATTAAATCCTTTTTGTATGAGTTCCACAGTTGTGTGGGAGCCAACATACCCTGTGCCTCCTGTAACCAGTATCTTTCCGGTCATATTTTAATATCCTTTAATTCAGGACTGGATTTACAAACTCCAGTAATCCAGAGTTTTAATCTTGTTGCGATACGATCCTTTAATATCCACTATTACGCCATGTTTATTCATCAGGGATGAGAAGTATGTTTCATCAAGATCCAGGTAATCTTTGTGACTGACAGCTATGATAATGGCATCATAGTTTTTATCATTTTCACTCTTTAATTCGAATCCATATTCTTCATAAACTTCCTTTGGATCTGCATAGGGATCTGTCACATCCACATTGACCCCGAAGGAATGCAGTTCGTTTACAATATCAACGACCTTGGAATTGCGAATGTCACTCACATTTTCCTTAAAAGTTGCTCCCATGATGAGGATGTTGGCCTCACGGATGTTTACATTATTTGAAATGATTTTCTTAACCGTTTGTTTAGCCACATATCCTCCCATAGAGTCATTTACAAACCGTCCTGAATTAATGATCTGGGCATGGTATCCAAGTTCCCGGGCTTTATAGGTGAGGTAGTAGGGGTCGACCCCGATGCAATGGCCTCCCACAAGGCCCGGATAAAAATTCAGGAAATTCCATTTTGTACCTGCAGCTTCCAGGACCTCATAGGTATTGATGTCCATCCTGCTGAAGATGATGGACAGTTCGTTCATAAAACCGATATTGATATCTCTCTGGGTGTTTTCGATAATTTTTGCCGCTTCTGCAACTTTTATGGAACTTGCCTGGTGAACTCCTGCTTCGATGATCAATTCATAAACCTTTGAAATATTCTCAAGCGATTCAGTATCGCAACCTGAAACCACTTTAACAATTTTTATCAGGGTATGTTCCTGGTCTCCGGGATTGATGCGCTCAGGTGAAAAACCCACTTTAAAGTCGGCCTGGCAGGACAAACCGGAAGTTTGTTCAAGCAATGGTATGCATTCTTCCTCTGTACAACCGGGATATACTGTGGATTCAAATACAACATAATCTCCTTTGCTGAGCTGTTCCCCCACCATTTTTGTAGCTGACAGTAAAGGCTGAAGGTTGGGGAGGTTGTGCTCATCAATAGGGGTGGGTACGGCTACAATATGAAAACCGGCTTTTTTCAGATCTTCAGGGTTGGAGGTAAAATGGATATCGGCATTTTCAAAGGCACTGTCTGGCAATTCCTTACTGGGATCTGTTCCATTCTTCATGAGGCCCACCTTATCAGAGTCAATATCAAAACCGATAACCGGGAGGGATTTAGCAAATTCAAGTGCTATAGGCAAACCCACATATCCCAGTCCAATGACTGAAATACGGGTTTTCTTATTAATGATTCTTTCGTACATCATAGGTTTCTGGTAAACAATTCGGCATTTATTTTTTTAAAAGCGGGTGATAATTGTTTTTCAATCCAACAGGATGTGCATTTCGGATCTGGTAAACAACTTCAATGGAGTTCCGGATTTCATCAATTTCATAACCCTCACCGGCAAGAATTTTTTCATAACTTTTAGTATGCAGATCTGTAAATCCGTTACTAAAATCAAACTCTTCATTATCGAGCTTTAAGGATCGGTAGGTGCGCATTCCGTTATCCTTCATTTTATCAGGTATGTCGTTATAATCCACACTCAGGAACCAGCGCACATTGGCCTTTTCCAATTCAAGAAATCCGGCCGCTTTTTTGTCCTCGGAGAGATGGACGGTATTGCTTTTTATTCCGCCAAATATCCAGGTTAACATATCAAAAAAATGAACTCCGATATTGGTGGCTACGCCACCGGATTTTTGAACATCACCTTTCCATGAGAAGGAATACCACTTGCCCCTGCTGGTAATATAGGTCAGATCAATATCGTAAATTTTATCGTCGGATGATTTCTCAATTTTCTGTTTCAGGGCCAGGACGGCAGGATGCAGTCTTAACTGCAATATGTTGTAAACCTTTTTTCCGGTTTCGTCCTGGAAATCCGTCAAGGCATCCACATTCCATGGATTCAGTACCATTGGTTTTTCACATATCGCATCTGCCTTGTGTCTCAGTGCAAAACGAATGTGGGAGTCGTGAAGGTAGTTCGGTGAACAGATACTGATAAAATCAATACTGGTACCCGATCGTTTCAGTTTATCGAGATGCCTGTCGAAACGTTCGAACTCGGTAAAAAAGTCAGCTTCAGGAAAATACTGGTCAATAACTCCCACACAATCGAAAAGATCGAGTGAGGCAATTAACATATTGCCTGTTTCTTTGATGGCTTTAAGATGTCTGACCGCGATATATCCAGCGACACCGATCAGTGAAAAATTCTTCAATTCAGATTCCATTCTATTCAGCTCAGAAATTGGCTTACAAATTTAGTTAAAAGAACTTCTAATAAGTGGTTGATATGATATTTTCTATTCAGGGATTTTTTTAACAGTATTTTTTTCAAGTTTGTATTTTGCATTACTTTCAGGGCAGGAAGCAAATCCACCGGCAGTGAAATTGAGCCGGTGTCCGTATTCACTCATCCATCCCACCGCCCTGCCAGGATTCCCTACAATGAGTGCATAATCAGCAACATCTTTCGTGACTACAGCACCCGCTCCGATAAATGAATATGACCCGAGTGTAATACCACAAATAATAGTGGCGTTAGCGCCGATGGAAGCTCCTTTTTTTACCAGTGTTTTTACATACTGGCCTCTTCTGATAATGGCACTGCGCGGGTTCACAATATTTGTAAAAACCATAGAGGGCCCCAGGAAAACATCATCTTCACATACTACGCCGGTATAAATGGAAACATTATTCTGCACCTTCACGTTGTCGCCAAGTACAACATCGGGAGACACGACCACATTTTGACCCAGGTTGCAATTTTTTCCAATGACACAGCCTGTCATGACATGAGTGAAGTGCCAGATCCTGGTATTGGAACCGATCTGGCATCCTTCGTCAATAACTGCGGTTTCATGCGCAAAGTAATCTGTTTTCATATTACAGGTTTTTGACAATCTCAATAACAGTGCCGGTGATGTGATCTATTTGTTCATCGCTTAGTTCCGTATGCATGGGCAGGCTAAACACAGTCTTGCTTAGTTGCTCAGTGACCGGGAACTGTTCGTCCTTACATTTTAAATACCGGAAGGCTTCCTGCCGGTGGAGTGGCACCGGATAATAGATGGCAGCCGGAATGGACTTTGCCTTAAGCTCCTCAAGCAGAACATGCCGGTTGATGCCTTTTGTTTTGAGTGTATATTGATGGAAAATATGTGTTGACCATGGAACCCTTTCAGGTACAATGAGCCTTTCCATGTTTGAAAACGCCGCATCATATTTTGAAGCGGCCTCCTGCCTCAGGCTGTTAAAGGTGTCAAGGTGGCTTAATTTGATCTTTAGTACCGCTGCCTGTACGCTGTCCAGCCGGGAGTTCACACCAATATCATCATGATAATATTGCCGGCGCATGCCATGATTGGCAATGGAACGTATATGACCGGCCAGTGAATCATTATCAGTGAAAAGGGCGCCTCCGTCCCCATAGGCGCCAAGATTTTTTGAAGGGAAGAATGAAGTGCAGCCAATATCTCCAAGAGTGCCGGATTTCTGCCTCCTTCCATCCTGAAAAATATAATCTGAACCAGTGGCCTGTGCAGCATCTTCGATGACA
>CAYOFK010000054.1:13808-16706 GCA_964403185.1 uncultured Rikenellaceae bacterium
GGCAAGCTGAAGGGCATCGGTACCATTGGCACACGGAATGACATGTTTGATATCCAGATAGTGTTCCAGTTCCCTGGAAAATTCCTGCACAGCCGGACCATTTATGAAAGCTGTGGAATTCAATACTTCCAGAACAGCATCATCCACTTCTTTTTTAATCCTTAAATACTGCCCCTTCAGATCAACCATCCTTAATGGATCCATAACCATGAGTAATTAATATTTTTACGAAAATAAAGAATTAACCCGGATTATTCGTAAATCCAAAACCGGCCTTTGAAATTTTTCGTGAAAAACTATTTTTTGACCTTTGTTTTTCTAATTTTGTAAGACCTTTATCCCAGGCCATGGACATAAACAGGAACATCAAAGATTTATTGTACCGCTATGATTGTGTGATCCTGCCGGGATTTGGCGGTTTTTTGGCCAATTATACCCCTGCGGCCATTGATTATGACAGGAACATATTCGGTCCTCCATCAAAAAAGATCAGCTTTAACAGTCAGCTGATTCATAATGACGGTCTTTTGATCAGCTCAGTTTCAACATCCAGCGGATTAGGCTATAAGGATGCCAGAAAAATAGTGGAAACATTTATACAGGATGCCAGGGACCAATTAAATAAAGGAAAAAGACTTGAGTTTGATGGCCTGGGAACCTTTTTTAACGGAAACGATAAAACACTCCGGTTCGAGCCTGATGAATCTGTGAATTACCTCAGTCATTCTTTTGGATTCAGCACCTTCGAATTTGATCAACTTGAAGAATTTGATGTTCGTAAAAAAATCCGGTCCCGGTTTAAAGGAATCACACCAACGGACCGTAACAGGCGGAATAAAGTGATACGGCGCGCCGTAATTGCTATACCTGTTCTGATTGCACTGACACTGGTGCCTCTGAAAACCAATCTTTTTAAATCATTATCCAATACTACATCACTGGGCCCGGTAAAGAATTCTGAACCCGGTGAAGAGGTAATTGAAAATAAAATGGGGGAGATTCAGGATCACGCTGCAGATGAAAACGCAGTGTATGTTGTGCCGGAAGAAGCGTCACTTCCTGAACCGAAAGGTGGGGAGAGTGAGGATGATGCCATTAGCCTTAAAAAGCCCCTTGTTTCACCGTCCGGCAGTTATTATGTGATTGCCGGAAGCTTTAAGAATCAGGATAATGCCTTCAGATTGCAGTCCAACCTCCGGGGACAGGGATATTCCGGGGAAATTTTTAATACCGACACAGGATTCTTCAGAGTTGCATTGAATGGCTATGAGACCTATTCAGAAGCAAAGAGCGCTCTCAGAACCTATGAAATCCAAAATCCCGTGGAAAAATATTGGATATTGAAAAAATAGTCTTCAAAAGCTTAGGCAAACCCCAATATATCTTCGGGTAAGAATTACATCCAGATGATGTTTAATGGTCATTAACAGACCTGGCGGGTGGTTTATATTAAATAATTAATCCGGTACTTGTCCGGCCATGGTCCTTCGGATGAGGGAAGACGGGTTCTTACTGCCGTTATGATTTGGGTGCCCGATTGCCAAATTGTTACATTACATAAATTGCAAATCAAACTTTGGTGTGAATTCTGTAGAGCGATTTTTCAAATCGCTTATCGACTTACACCGTTTTGCTATGCAAAACAGCACGAGGATTGTACCGGCAATCTGAGTAATGTCGATCTACATTGACTTTTCCTCAGCCTTAATTTTTCCCTTAGCCTATAATCGTCAGACGCAAAATCGTCCAATGATTGATTATGATTATGGAGCACGGCTCTATCAATCCCCCTTAATGGGGTTGTCTCAAAAGTGGGCATATCTGTCGTTATATACTAACTGATGAACTAAACCGCCAGGCGGCTTTACTTCATCTACAACATCTGATAAATAAATGACTTAATTTCATTGTTTTTTAACAGTGAAATAAGCTTTATGCCTGTTGAGTTTCGCACCTACGGAGCGATATTAATTCTACTTGGCGGGTCTGCCAATGTTCCACTCCCCTGGAGTGGCATTATCTACTGAGCTGAAAATCAAAGGCCCCAGCGGGGCTGAACATTGGCAGAAAAGGGTCAATCCTATGATGAGCGCTCCGGCGGAGCGCAACTCATTCAATTAATTGTGTCATATTTTTTGTTGGTATGATTAGGGGGCTTTATTTTATTTCCGATCCGTTCTCAGCCCCTTCATCCGGAGTCACAAAATACAAACTCCCATCCGCATTTTCTGCCATCAGGATCATGCCCTGTGACTCAATGCCTTTTAACATTCGTGGCTTCAGGTTAAGAAGTACGGATACTTTCTTACCAACAATGTCTTTGGCATTAAAATATTCAGCAATGCCTGAAACAACGGTCCGTGTGTCCACTCCTGTATCAAGGACCAGTTTAATGAGTTTTTTGGTTTTGGGTACCTTTTCAGCTTCCAGTATGGTGCCTGTGCGGATGTCCATTTTTGAGAAATCTTCGAAATGAATGGCTTCTTTTACAGGGGAATGTTCATGTTCCATATCCGTTGTTTTAGTATTCAGTAATTTCTGAACTTGTTTTTCTATGGCCTGATCGTCAATTTTCTGAAAGAGGTGTCTGGCCTTTCCGATTTTGTGACCGGGTTTTAAGAGATCCTGCGACCCGGCTACATTCCAGTTCAGATTTTCAATCTGTAAAAACCCGGCTAATTTTCTGGCAGTGAAAGGCAGGAATGGCGCCAGGATGATGGTGAGGTTGGCTGTGATCTGCAAAGAGATGTTTAAAATGGTTTTAACCCGGTCTTCATCTGTTTTCACTACCTTCCAGGGTTCCGTATCGGCCAGGTATTTATTACCCAGCCTGGCCAGGTCCATGGCGTTTTTAAGCGCCTCCCGGAACCTGAAATTTTCCAGGCTTTTTTCCACCTT
>CAYOFK010000055.1:0-16461 GCA_964403185.1 uncultured Rikenellaceae bacterium
GGCATAAGAAGGTTGAGTTTCGTTTCAATATCTGCGCCCCAGCCATATTCCGGGAGCAAATCCGGGTTTCCGCCGGGGATCCAGTATTTATCATTAAATCCGGGAAGACGGTAACGGGTGGAATAGTTCCCTCTGAAGAGCATTCTGTCCTTCAATACCGGCAACCGGAACCCTAAAGAATACAGCATCTTAGGACTTTTCGTTTGGTTCGTATGATACCGGAGAGAACCATTGATCACGGAATTGCCAATAATTAGTTTTGCTCCTGTGACCAGATTGGCCCTGTATTCATTTTCCTGTCTGTTCGCATAGTTGCCGGTTGAGCCTGAAAGGAATGAAACATTACCGCCTGCATCCAGGATGAGTTGGCCCAGATGATAAAACCGGCTGTTCAGGTCGAGGTACACCTGGTTTGTTATGATCCTGGAATCGATTGCGAAGCTTTTGCCGGCATCAGGCTGCTTATCCAAAAACCTGAGATAATCATAGCTATAGGCTGCCCTGACTTCAATACTGGATTTGCGAAATCTGTTACTGTATTTAATGTATGCTTTCAGTGTACTGTCCGTCTGGTTTTGCCTGCTTTCAGAAAAACTTCCCATAGGCAGCGGAATCTCTTTAAGCTTAACCTGGTACCAGGTCCCCAGTTCAAATCCCTGCCCCCCGGGCAAGCGCAGGTAAAGATTCTGTACGAATCCATACTTCTGATAAAAATCATGGACTCTCGATTCCACCGGATTTCCCGGCTTTGCAATATCACGGAACCTGAAATCATTTTTCGCACTTTGAAAAAAAGGACTGATCCTGAATTGGATCCGCTGATTTCCGATAAGGAAACTAACGCCCGCTGCGTTTGAATTAAATGCTCCTGTTTCAAGCGTTCCCTGAATCATCAGTTGTTTTGACCAGTCTGCTTCATTTCCCAACAACAGTGCTCCGCCAAATGCGCCACTGCCATACAGGGAGCCGGGTGAACCATAAGCAACAGAAACATTGGTGAATTGCCCTGAGGGGATCAGTGACAGATCGGCTGTTCCGGAGGTAATTGAGTTCAGGGGAATTCCGTGCCAGCTTATACTTGTATGAGAAGATCCTGTCCCCCTGAGAGAAACTGATGACAAGGCGCCCTTGCTGCCATAGGAAGTAATGCTGATGGCTTTGTACAGGGATAACAGCTCTCCCAGGTCCAGGAAAGGATTTCTTTGTAACATTCCCGAATCAAGGGCAACCACTTTCACATCCTCGGAATAGAATTTCAATCTGGTTTTCACAACCTTAACTTCCTTAATATTGAGTGTATCCATAGCCGTAACAGATCCCTCAAAGGGCATTGCCAGCCAGAATAAAAGCGAACCATATATAAAGATTGATTTCAAAAAAAAATGTTTACCCCGAACATGATCTTTCTATGGCAGGTCTTCTGACTTTCCCCGTTTCAGTCGCCTTCCCAGCTGTCCAAAGGCAGCAAGTGGCCCGGAATGACTGAAACGTTCCAGGGGATCACAGCAGCGGGTACTGTTCAGGATTTTTCATACATTGAAGCACCTGATTCCCTTTTCACCCTTCCGGAGGAGTATCCGGAACGGAACCATAGTTTTCACAAATGTAATAATCTTTCTCAGGTTTTGATCCGTGATTGAAAAAAATCAATTCCTGATGCCATTATTGGATGGAAGTTTTTAGTAGCTTTATGCAGGAATCAAGGTTGCGGAAATACGGTATGTTTTTCTTGTTACATACCTTCAATCTGGTACCAGTCAGAATGCCTTATTACATTATTGTCACTCTTGTTTCATGAAACAGCATGTGAAAGACAGGATTTCATTTCTGAGGCAGGCACTTGAGAAGCACAATTACCGGTATTATGTGCTTTCCCAGCCCCTGATCAGTGATTTTGAATACGACCTGTTAATGGCTGAACTCAGCGCCCTGGAAAAAAAGCATCCGGAGTTTCAAAGTCTGAATTCCCCCACAAACCGGGTGGGTAACGATATAAATGTTGAATTCAGGCAAGTACGGCACTCCACTCCAATGTTGTCTTTGGGGAACACTTACTCACTTGGGGAATTGCAGGATTTTGACCAAAGGATCAGAAAGGACATCCAATCCGGATTTGAATACGTCTGTGAATTGAAGTATGACGGGGTTGCTATCAGCATGGTGTATGAGTACGGGTCTTTAGTAAGAGCAGTTACACGGGGTGATGGTACCCGGGGTGATGATGTCACACATAATGTACGCACTATTAAGACCATCCCTTTAACCCTTCAGGGCGATGATTTCCCTGCATCCCTGGAGGTGAGGGGTGAGATACTGATGCCCAGGGCCGGATTTGAAAAGATGAACAAGGAACGGGAGGACAAAGATGATCCTGTTTTTGCAAATCCAAGAAATGCCACTGCCGGGACTTTGAAAAATAAGAATTCCTCTGTTGTGGCTAACAGGCCTCTGGATTGTTTTATTTATGCAGTTTTAGGCCCGGATCTTCCTTTCCCAGGACATTTTGAAAATATTAACAAAGCACACGATTGGGGATTCAAAATTTCCGAACATATCAGAAAGTTTAGTGATTTGGAAGGAGTGGTCTCCTTCATTAAGGAATGGGACTCCCGGAGGGAGAAACTTCCATTTGATATTGACGGAGTGGTTATAAAAGTGAATGACTTTTCCCTGCAGAAAAAACTGGGATTCACTGCAAAATCACCAAGATGGGCCATTTCCTACAAATATAAAGCTGAACAGGAGCTGACCAGGTTGACATCGGTAAGTTTCCAGGTAGGGCGTACAGGAGCCGTAACACCGGTGGCAAACCTTGAACCGGTTCTGCTTGCCGGGACGGTCGTAAAAAGGGCCTCCCTGCATAATGCCGGCCAGATTGAGTTACTGGATTTGCATACAGGAGACCACGTATTTGTAGAAAAAGGTGGTGAAATCATACCTAAAATAGTGGGAGTGGATGTTTCGAAACGCGTCCCGGATGCAGTTCCTGTGATTTTTGTTACGCATTGCCCGGATTGTCAGACAGCCCTGGTCAGGAACGAAGGCGAAGCCCATTTCTACTGTCCTGATAATTTGGGCTGTCCTCCTCAGATAAAGGGAAGAATTGAGCATTTTATCAGCCGGAAGGCAATGGATATTGATGGTCTTGGGCCTGAAACCATTGACCTGCTCTTCAAAAGTAAACTGCTGAAAGAAGCGGCTGACCTGTATGATCTGAAAGCAGAAGATATTGCACCTCTTGAGAGACTCGGAGAAAGATCTGCTGAAAACATCATTTCCGGAATCGAACAAAGCAAATCGATTCCCTTCCACAGGGTCTTATATGCCCTTGGTATCAGGCATGTGGGCGAAACGGTTGCAAAAACACTGGCCGGCCATTTTCAGGACCTTGACCAACTCAGGGCGGCCTCTGTTGAAACACTTCTTGAAATTGAAGAAGTTGGTGATAAGATTGCAGAGAGCATCACCCGGTTTTTTTCTGATCCGGCCAACCTGTTATCAATTGAAAAATTAAAGAACCATGGTTTGCAGTTCAGCCAGGGAAAAAACCGCGCCATTCGTTCAGAAAAGTTTTCAGGACTGTCTTTTGTAATTTCAGGATCGTTTGAGAAACACTCAAGAGATGACATTAAAAGGATCATTGAAGAACATGGTGGGAATATTGCCAGCAGTATTTCCCCGAAAACCAGCTATCTGGTCGGAGGAAACAAAATTGGTCCTATGAAACTCAGGAAAGTTCAGCAATTAAACATTCCGGTGATATCGGAAGATGAGTTATTATCCATGTCGGAACAGGAACCTGTGAATCCCGGGACAGCATACCGGTCAGGCTTATTCTGAACTTCAGGTGGTGATACTTCCTGGGTTTTTGACAAACCGGCAAACAAAACCTGTGTATAATGCACATCAACATATCATATCTCCCTCAATTTTTTTAAACTTGCAGCATGGAATTGTTTTCAAATATGCGAACCCGGGTTGGAGCATGGTCTTTAAGAAAAACGGTAAAGTCCAGGAAGAGGCACAAAAAGGTATTTAATCTCCATACGGCACGATCGATTGGCATATTATATGATGCTACGAACCATAATTATTTTGAACCCGTACTAAAATTCGCAAAAGAGCTCAAGGACAACAATTCAGAGGTGTCCGTACTTGGTTTCATTAATTCCAAAGACGTTCCTGATAAGTATCTCTTTAAAAAGGGGTATGCATACTTCAATAAATCTGAAATGAACTGGTATTATAAACCAACCAGTGAAGATGCGATAAGCTTCATGAATTTGAAATTAGATATTTTGATTGACCTGAACCTTGAAAGAAGTTTATTATTTGATTTTATTGTTGCCACATCCCTTGCAAGGTTTAAAGTGGGCAGGTACAGAAAGGATTGTAAATACTATGATTTCATGATCCAGATCAAAAATGATCCCACATTTGAATATTTCATACAGCAGGTAAAGCATTACCTTGAAATGATAAACAGGCCTGAATTATCTCCCAACTTTGAAAATATATGAGCCTTATGAAAAAATTCACAGGAACCGGTGTTGCTGTTGTCACTCCATTCCGTGGCGATTCCAGTCTTGATTTCCCGGCTCTTGGCAAAGTAATTGAACATCTGGTTACCAAAGGAGTCGATTATCTTGTTGTATTGGGAACCACCGGCGAATCGGTCACCCTGAATAAAGAGGAAAAAAGCGCAGTGATTGATCACGTCATTGAGGTGAACCAGGCAAGGGTCCCATTGGTGGTTGGTTTTGGCGGCAATAACACGCATGAGATAGCCAGTCAATTAAAGGAACATACGCTTGAGGGAATTGATGCCATTTTATCAGTAACACCCTATTACAACAAACCAAATCAAAAAGGTTTGTTTCAGCATTATAAGACCATAGCCAATGTCTGCCCTGTACCGGTAATACTTTATAATGTTCCGGGGAGGACCGGTTGTAATCTTCTTCCTGAAACCACTCTGGAGCTGGCTCACAGGTTCGACAATATTGTGGCTGTTAAGGAGGCCTCGGGCGATATTGAGGCCATTGCCCTTATTGCCCGGGATAAGCCCTCAGGTTTTCATATTATTTCCGGTGATGATGGATTAACCATTCCCATTATTTCCCTGGGTGGGTCCGGCGTAATCTCAGTTCTCGGAAACGCCTATCCTGCTGAAGTCTCCAGCATTGTTTCATGGGCGCTTACAGGGAAGTATGACAAAGCCCGGAACCTCCATTTTCAGTTTACTGAGCTGATTGGGCTCTTGTTTTGTGATGGAAATCCTGCCGGCATCAAGGCAGTCCTGAACCATATGGGACTGGTTTCCAACGAAGTGCGACTGCCATTGTCACCCGTACATGCAGCCACTTTCAACAGGATATCCAAAGTCATTTCCGGAATAAAACTTCCCTGAGTGCAATGGGGCAGGGTTACCTTCCGGCCGGGGCCCGTCTTCCTGCCCCGGCCCCTCCCGGTTTGCCGTGACAATGTTTGAATTTCTTCCCGCTTCCACAAGGGCAAGGGTCATTTCTACCGACTTTTTTCTCAACCCTCACGGGCTGTGTTTTTTGTGTTTCCTCACGGTTTCCTCCCGTGTTTGAAGAATCAGTATAGGAAGGAACCTCGGTTTTTGAAGTTCGCAGGTTGCTTGTATCCAGGCTCCTGCGGCCTCTGGCTTCCTGTACCTGACTCGAATCTGCAATCGGAATGTGCCCCTTTATCAAAGTGGCAATTACGTCTTTGTTTACCCTTGCTACAACAGACTTAAATAATTCAAAAGACTCAAACTTATAGATCAACAGCGGATCTTTTTGTTCATAGGTAGCAGCCTGAACTGACTGTTTCAGTTCGTCCAGTTCCCTCAGGTGTTCTTTCCAGGCTTCATCAATAGTTGCCAGAAGTACTGTTTTTTCATAAGATTTCACAAGCTCTTTTCCTTCGGTTTTCGCTGCCTGTTCAAGGTTGGTGATGACCTGAAACAACTTCACGCCATCCGTTACGGGAACAACAATGTTTTCATAAACGTGTGACTGCCTCATATAAACATCCTTTATTACAGGATATGCCTGTTTGGCAATAGATTCTTCCTTACGCTGATAAGTTTCCAGAACCAGTTGATATATTTTCTGTACGATATCATCCGTATCAGATTTCAGGAAGTCCGGTTCATCCATGGGTGGTTCCACAGAAAAGGTTCTGAGCAGTTCAAAGCTGAAGCCCTCAAAGTCTCCTGCGGAATGATGCACATCGGTCAGGTTTTCCGACACATCAAAGATCATATTAGCAATGTCCACACTCAACCGTTCACCAAACAAGGCATGGCGGCGTTTTTTGTAAATGACCTCCCTTTGTGAGTTCATAACATCATCGTATTCCAGCAAGCGTTTCCGGATGCCAAAGTTGTTTTCTTCAACCTTTTTCTGGGCCCGTTCGATTGATTTTGTGATGAGTGCATGCTGTATGACCTCTCCTTCCTTAAGGCCCATCCGGTCCATCAGACCGGCAATGCGTTCGGTTCCGAACAACCGCATCAGGTCGTCTTCAAGTGAGACAAAAAACTGCGAAGAGCCGGGATCTCCCTGTCTGCCGGCACGTCCCCGGAGCTGCCGGTCCACCCGCCTCGACTCGTGTCTTTCTGTACCAATAATGGCCAGGCCTCCTGCATTTACGACTTCTTCACTGAGTTTAATATCAGTACCCCTGCCGGCCATATTGGTAGCTATGGTCACTTGTCCGGCCTTACCTGCCTGAGCGACAATTTCGGCTTCACGCTGGTGGAGTTTAGCGTTCAGAACATTGTGCTTAATACCTTTCATTTTCAGCATGCGGCTGAGCAGCTCCGAAATCTCCACTGAAGTTGTGCCCACGAGTGAGGGCCTTCCCTCTTTGCTCAATTTCACAATTTCATCGATTGCAGATGCGTACTTCTCACGTTTGGTTTTATATACCAGGTCCTCACGATCATCCCTGATTATGGATACATTTGTGGGGATCACCACCACATCCAACTTGTATATATCCCAAAACTCACCGGCTTCAGTTTCTGCAGTACCGGTCATTCCGGACAGTTTATGATACATCCTGAAATAATTCTGCAGGGTAATTGTGGCAAAAGTTTGTGTAGCTGCTTCAACTTTTACATTTTCCTTTGCTTCAATAGCCTGGTGCAGCCCATCCGAATACCGGCGGCCCTCCATGATGCGGCCTGTTTGTTCATCGACAATTTTCACTTTATTGTCAATCAATACATATTCCACATCATTTTCAAATAAGGTATAAGCTTTAAACAACTGGTTCATGGTATGCACACGCTCAGATTTTACAGCATAGTCCTGCAGGATCTTATCTTTTTCAATAAGCAAGCTATTGGGGTCAGTGTCACCTTTCTCAAGTTCAGCAATTTGTTCGCCAACATCAGGCAGAACAAAAAAACTGGCATCTTCTGAGGAAGTGGTGATCATATCCAGTCCCTTATCTGTAAGTTCTATGGTATTTTGCTTTTCATCAATTATAAAATACAGTTCATCCGTAACTTTGTGCATATCCTTGCTGTTATTCTGCATATAAAAGTTCTCGGTCTTTTGCAGCAGGGTTTTATTCCCCTCTTCACTCAGGAATTTTATAAGAGCATTATTTTTAGGCAACCCTTTATGCGCACGCAAAAGGAGCAAGCCGCCCTGCTCAGTATTTCCTGAAGTGATTTCCTTCTTTGATTCGGCCAGTATCTGTGTAACCAGTTTCTTTTGGGCATTCACCAATGTCACCACTTTTGGTTTGAGAGTGTCGAAATGGTGGGTGTCCTGCCGGGCCGTGGGACCGGAAATAATCAATGGTGTACGGGCATCATCAACCAATACAGAATCTACTTCATCCACAATGGCAAAATGGTGTTTACGCTGGACCAGGTCATCAGGGTTGATGGCCATATTGTCCCTGAGGTAATCAAAACCGAATTCATTATTAGTCCCAAAAGTAATGTCTGCATTATAGGCCTCTCTTCTTTCATTAGAATTAGGCTGGTGCTTATCGATACAGTCAACCGACAGGCCATGAAACTCATATATGGGTCCCATCCACTCCGAATCCCTTTTGGCCAGGTAGTCATTCACGGTTACGAGGTGCACCCCCCTTCCACCGAGGGCATTCAGAAATACCGGCAGGGTAGCAACAAGCGTTTTACCTTCTCCGGTTGCCATCTCAGCGATCCTTCCCTGGTGGAGCACAACCCCGCCTATCAACTGCACATCATAGTGAACCATATCCCAGGTGATCATGTTGCCTCCGGCCATCCATTCGTTCTTATAAATGGCCTTATTGCCTTTTATAATTACATGGTCCTTTTTTGCAGCAAGATTCTTATCAAAGTCATTTGTAGTGACTTCTATTTTCTGATTTTCCTTAAATCTCCGTGCCGTATCCTTAACAATAGCAAAGGCCCGTGGCAGGGCTTCCAACAGGACTTCCTCCAGTTTTTCATCGAGATCCTTCTCAAGTGTATCAATAGACTGATATATCTTCTCTTTTTCATTTACATGGACTTCATCCGATTCTGACCGCAGCTTCAATTCAGCGAGTTTATCCTGATCCTCCTTCAACTGTTTACGGATTTGCTGTTTAAGATCGATGGAAGCTTGCCGGAGCTCATCATTCGTGAGGTTTTTAATCAGCTCATATTCCTGCCTGGTCTGCTCCACAAGAGGTGTCACCTCCTTAATATCCCTGTCAGATTTATTTCCAAATACTTTTTTTACTATACCGCTGATCATGTTCATTATGCGACGTTTTTATTTCAGTCCACAAAGGTACATTTTTTAATACAATTTCATTATTCCAGATTTCACAAGTTCCTTATATTTGTATAATGTAAACGGTATCACATCTTCCAAATTCAACTGTTGAAAGAACGCTAAAAGTATGAGGGTAAAAATATTCCGTTGGATCATTCCAGTATCTTTTTTATATCTGTTTTTCTGGAGTACTGAATTGCACTCCCAATCGTGGTTGAGAAACATTGAAAATCCCGGTAAGGGAGTTCAGAATCGTGAGGATTTTCTGGAATTAAAAGATGCTTTTGAGAACTATTGGAGCACAAAAACCGATCAGAGGGGACAGGGTTATAAACCATTTAAAAGGTGGGAATGGATGATGGATTCACGATTACTTTCCGGCAAGGACCGGAATACGGCCCTTTGGGAGGCCTATATTGAAAAGCTTACATCAAAAAACAGCCAGGATGGAAATTGGGTATCAAGACCGATTGGCACTCCCCCTCTGGATATCCGTTCAGGGTATCCTGTGGGTAACGGCAGGATTGATTGTATTGAGTTTCATCCCACCAATCCACTCATCTTTTTTGTTGGATCACCCACCGGTGGATTATGGAAAACCATTGATGGAGGAGCAACATGGGCCACCCTGACTGATAATCTTCCGGTAATTGGCATTTCAGACATTGCGATCCACCCCCAACATCCGGACACCATTTTTATCGCAACCGGTGACCGGGATGCGGGAGAAGTTTATTCCATCGGAGTGATGAAATCTACCGATGGAGGGATCACCTGGAATACCACCGGTTTATCATTCAACCTGACTGCCAAGAATATCGTTAACAGACTGCTTATCCGTCCGGATCAGCCCGATACCCTCATTGCAGCCACTCGCAATGGGATCTACCTTCTCTCAGAAGGGGGCGCCACAATCCGGCAGGTTTATCCAGGGCACTTTAAGGATCTGGAGTTTAGGCCCGGTTTCCCCCGGGAAATTTATGCGGCCAGTTATAGCTATGGATACTCATCGGTTTACAAATCCACAGACGGAGGCTTGACTTTCCAGGAATCGTTTGGCACTATTGATAATCAACAAATCAGGAGGATAGAACTTGCGGTCACAGAAGCCGCTCCGGATAATGTCTATGCTTTGTGTGCCAATAAGGAAGACAGCGGTTTTGAAGGCCTGTACATATCAAGGGATTCTGGTGTTGTATGGCAGGCGTTTACCAATACCAGCCTGAATCTGTTAGGCACTAATCCCGATGGCAGCAGTACAGGGGGGCAGGGTTGGTATGATCTTTCCCTGGCCGTTGCCCCGGATGATGAGAACAAAGTATTTGTAGGAGGCATAAACATCTGGAAAACCATTGGTGGAACAGTCTGGAATATCGTCAGTTACGGGTATCCGGAATTTGTCGGTTCATCCATCCCATACGTGCATGTCGATCAACATATTTTAGAACATTCTCCACTGACCGGTGAATTGTATTCAGGCAATGACGGTGGTCTTTCCAAAACTGTTAATAATGGTGCAAGCTGGACCGATTTAAGTGAAGGACTGGAAATCACTCAGATCTACCGCATAGGGCTGTCGGCAACACAACCGAACCTCTACCTTATGGGGACCCAGGACAATTCCACAATCCGTTACAAACAAAACGAACACCTGGTTGTAAAAGGAGCAGACGGGATGGAATGCATCATTGATTATTCAGATACTAACATCATGTATGCATCTTCCCAGAGAGGCAATCTGGAGCGGTCATTCAGCGGAGGCTTTTCTTTTGATCCCATCAAGCCAAATTCAAATGATGCCGGTGCCTGGGTTACGCCCTATGTTATGCATCCCTATAATCCCAATATAATTCTGGCCGGATATTCCAGCCTCTACAGGACGGATAATCAGGGCAATGACTGGACAAATCTCACGAGTAATCTAACCGGTGATATAAAACTGACTTCCATTGCGATGGCCCCTTCTGATCCAAAATACATGTATATATCTACGAATAAAAATATCTGGAAAACAGTTGATAACGGAAGTTCCTGGACACAGATAACAACCGGTATTCCGCTAGCCAGTTCTGTGATAACTTCAATAGCTGTCTCAGAATATGATCCAATGAAAATATGGGTGGCTCTTTCAAATTATAATTACAGCAATAAAGTCTTTACTTCCGATGATGGTGGGATGAATTGGAATAATTATTCCGACGGCCTTCCAAATGTACCTGCCAATTGCATAATAATTGAAAAAGACCGGAATGGTGCCTTATATGTCGGTACAGATCTGGGAGTGTATTTTCGAAACAGGGATCTTGACACCTGGATCAACTTTAACAACGGCTTGCCGAACGTGATTGTAAATGAACTTGAAATATACTATCCTCAAAGTAAGATCCGTGCAGCAACCTATGGAAGAGGCCTGTGGGAAAGCGATCTTTACACCCCGGTCATCCCACCATTATATGCAGAGTTCTCCAAAACAAGAAGTGAAATTTGTGATGAAGGAACCATCACACTGGTGAGTCATTCATCTGCATCAGACAGCCTTGAGTGGATTCTTTCAGGATCTTCAAATGTGGTATATTCTGCAACCAGGGATACTGCTTTTGCCACCTATACCCAAACAGGACTCAAAGACATAGGACTGATTGCTTTCAGGAACGGAACCAGTGACACATTGATCAGAAACGGCTATATCCTGGTTGATTCAAGTATTGAATTATATCTTGAATCCATCTCGGCCTATTTCTGGCGTGGCGATACAACCCTGCTCATTGCCTCAGGAGGCGATAATTACCAGTGGTCGCCCTCAGAGGGATTACAACAAACCACAAATGGTGTTATAAAGGTATCTCCTGACACAACCACCCGGTATTATGTCACTGCAACCGATGGTTTGTGTACCGTTACAGACTCCATCGACCTGATCGTGCATCAAAATAATCTGATTAGATTTGCCACACCTCTTTCGTTGGGTGAAAACGGACCTTTTCTTAATAATCAGGCTACCATAGCATCAAATGAACCGCATCCGCCGGCAGGTGAATGTGTTTCACAAACTGAATGGTGCGATGAATGGGGTACCGGAACCGATATTCTTGCCAACAGTGTATGGTTCACTCTTGAAGGTCCGCCTCTGGGAGTGGCTTCATTTGAAACCACAGGATTTGATGCGCAAATAGCCGTATATGATGCAGTTAATGCGGACAGCATTCTGAACGGAAAATACACCATTCTGGCAGCCAATGATGATAAATCCACCCAGGATTTTAATGCCGGAATTCAACGTATTGAAAATCTCATCCCTGGAAAAACATACTGGGTTCAGGTTGACGGAAGCGGAGGAAATAAACAAGGAAGTTTCAGCCTTTTTTATTATAATACTGCCCTGGGAATTGACCCCGGTCCTGAAGAAGTTTCCGGTCCGGAAATGCTCATTTATCCAAATCCGAGTCCCGGAAGTTTTCATCTCAGAATACAGTCCGGTTCATTTAGTGATGGCACATTAACGATTTACAACCTTCAGGGCAAAATAGTGTATTCTGACAAGTTTCCGCTTAACATCGGCAGCTTTGAAACAGAAATACAGCTGCCCCAGCCCGTTCCGGGGATCTATCTTGTGAAAGTTGTCACACAAAACTGGACCAGGGTTGAAAAAGTTCAGATACAGTAAGACGGCCCCAAACACTGGTTTCCGGCACTGTTACGGACTGCCGGTCCTTACCCCGTACTTATGAAAATTCCTCTTTCAAAAGAGAATTCCATATTTTTATGCCAACAAAGCAGCATCGATGTTTTCTTTCCGTCATTCAAATGAACAATGAACAGCCAGGATGAAACCTTCAGGAACCTGAACCAGGATGTTATAGATGGGTGCATTGCGGGCGATCCAAAGTCTCAGTTCGAATTGTACAGACTGTATTACAGGAATATGTACAACACCTGCCTGAGGATTCTTAAGGATCCGACAGAAGCAGAAGATACAATGCAGGAAGCTTTTCTATCAGCCTTTGAAAAAATTGGAAGCTACCAGGGAAAAGTCAGTTTCGGATCCTGGTTGAAAAAAATTGTGATCAACAGGTCGCTGGATATACTGAGAAAAAAGAAAATGGAACTGGTGGAGATCTCTGATCAAACCGGACCTGTGGCTAAAGAAAATGCAAATAATGAAGAGGTTTTACACTATAAAGTGGAAAAGGTGAAAGAAGCAATGAATCGATTACCCGACGGATACAGATTGGTGCTTTCATTGTACCTGTTTGAAGGTTACGATCACGATGAAATCTCAGGCATCCTGGGTATCAGCAACTCAACCTCAAGATCTCAGTACACGAGGGCCAGACAGAAATTATTAACATTAATGAAGTAGAAATTTCAGGCCATGAAAAAGCTGGAAAAATTTATACATGCCAACAGAAATGCTTTTGAACAGGAACCTGATGTGGGGCATTTTGAAAGATTTCTTGCCAGAATGGAAAAACGGAAAGGAACCACCAAACCCATGTCATACCTGACCGGGATCCTGAAAGTTGCTGCCATTGTTGTTTTGGTTGTTATTTCATCCATCTGGGGCTTTGATAAAATATTCCTTCAACATGAAGAGGGCATTTCTCTTGGAGAATTATCGCCTGAATACAACGAAGTGGAGCAGTATTTTGTGTTTGAAGTGAATCAAAAATACAGGGAAATTGATGATTCGGACTTTTTTGCCGACAGCCTTCAAAAAATCGTGATGATGAAAGAGTTAAAAGAAATGGATTCCATTTATAACTCCATGAAGGTTGACCTGAAAACAAACCCGGACAACGAACGGGTTATCAATGCCATGATTGAACATTACCAGTTGAAGCTTGACATTATGAATCATATATTGAATCAATTACATGATATTAAAGCAAACAATAAACAGACAGACCATGAAAACACCGACATCTAAATCCATTCTTTCTTTAGTTCTGATCTCCTGTATTACAGTTGGTTTGTATGCAACTGAAGTTAACAAAACCCTGAAAAAGGAGTTTGATGTAAAAGATAATTCCGTACTGGTTTTGATGAACAAGTACGGAAAAGTTGACATTGAGAATTGGGACCAGAATAAGGTTAGTATCGAAGTTCTGATTAAAGTTGAACATTCCGATAAGGAAAGAGCCATTAAACTTCTGGATTACCTGAATGTTGAATTTTCATCAAGTGGCAATGAACTGAAAGCCATCACAAATATTGATCAGCGATTCAGCAAAATCAGAGACAAAAGATTCGGTAATAACTATTACAGTATCAACTATACTGTAAAAATGCCCGCGGATCTTGACATTGATTTGACCAACAAGTACGGAGATACCCATATCGATGAATTGTCCGGACATGCCCGGATTGATATTAAATATGGAAATCTTCAGGCCAATAAAATTGTCCGGGATAACACAAAACCATTATCCTCCCTGATCCTGGGTTATGGGAAAGCCACAATTGGAGAGGTGAACTGGTTCAAAGTTGAAACCAAATATTCAAAGCTCAGGATTGAGAAAAGCCGTGCATTGATCCTGTTGAGTAAATATTCCTCGAAGATCTTTATAGGAGAAGCCAGTTCCATAGTTGCTGAGTCAAAATACGATAACTACGAGGTCGGGAAATGTGACAATTTTGTGCTTGAAGGGGCGTATTCCAACTATTCATGTGACTATGTTGGTAAAAAACTGAATGTAACGACAAAGTATTCCGGCATATTGGTAAAAAGAATTCCTGCCGGCTTCAAAGAGATATCTATCACCATTGCTTACGGAGGTGTGAAACTGGGAATTGATCCGGATGCCAGCTACTATTTAAAAGGCGAGTCAAAATATGCTAAAATCTCCTTCCCGTCGGATGGCAGGATGAACAAGATCGTCAGCAATACGGAATCATCATATGAGGGTACGGTGGGCACCGATCCAAATCCAAAAGCCAGAATAAATGTAAGCACCAGGTATGGCAGTGTCTATTTAGATTATTAATCCAAATCAGGAATGTTTTTCAGAACTTCAATAAGCAGGTCCCAGAATTTATAAGTACCTGGGATATTCAAACGTTCGTCAGGAGAATGGGCTCCGCGGATCGTGGGTCCAAATGATATCATGTCCAGACCGGGATATTTTTTCAGGAAGAGGCCACATTCCAGTCCGGCATGAATGGCTTTGACAACCGGTTGTTTACCAAAAAGTTTCTGATAGGAAGATCGCGTTAACTTTAATATCTTTGATTCAGTATCCGGAGTCCAGCCGGGATAACCGCCACTGTGAGATACGTCTGCGCCTGAGGATTCGAAAGCCTCGCGTACTTTTTTTGCAGCAGCGTTTTTGGCGCTTTCTGTTGAGCTTCTCTGGCTTGTGGTAATTTTAATTTTCTCTCCTTCAAACTTTATGGCAGCCAGATTTGTGGAGGTTTCAACAAGACCCTCAATTTCTTTGCTCATGGCCAGTTCCCCATGGGGGCAGATATCAATGGAATTCAACAATCCGGAAGCAAAGCCTGCATCTAATACTTTTTCCGGGACGGCCATCCGGATTACAGTAATTTTAAAATCAGGATCCACAGCTTTGATCTCATTTTTTACAGTTTCCGAAAAGGATTTTACTAATGAAGTTAAGCCAGTTTCTTCAGACGGATCAATGCTTAGAACTGCAAACGATTCTCTGGGGATGGCATTCCTCAGGTTTCCACCTTCAAAATGCGAGATGCCAACCCCAAACTCTTTTGATGCTGCAGTTAAAAACCTGTTTAAGATTTTTACTGAATTCCCCAGGCCTTTATGAATTTCATCACCGGAATGGCCGCCCCTTAATCCATCAACAACGACCTTAAATGCAGAATGTCCATCAGGTACAGGTATCCACTCGGGGCGGTATAATGCCGTTGTATCCATGCCTCCTGCGCAGCCAATAAACAGTTCCCCTTCATCCTCTGAGTCCAGATTTATCAGGATGCCTCCCTTAAGAATACCAGGTTCTAACCCTTTGGCCCCGGTCATGCCGCTTTCTTCATCCACAGTAAACAAACATTCAATGGGTCCATGCCGGATCTCCGGATCTGCCAGTATGGCAAGTTGTGTAGCGATTCCAATACCGTCATCCGCTCCCAGGGTGGTTCCTTCCGCCCTGATCCAATCACCATCAACATATGCCTTAATAGCATCCTTATCAAAATCAAAAGCAGTTTCCAGGTTTTTCTCACATACCATGTCAACATGACTTTGCAGAATTACAGGTTGCCTGGTTTCCATTCCGGATGAGGCCTTTTTTGAAATGATCAGATTATCAACGGCATCACTCTGGTATCGGAGGCGGTGCTTTTCAGCAAAACCGGTCAGATAAAACAGAATTTTTTGTTCTTTTTCAGAAGGTCTTGGGATTTGGGTGATCTCATAAAAATATTTCCAGATGGGATGGCCTGATATACGATCGATCATGTTCATGTTTTCAAGTAATCAAAGGTTGTAAAAATAGAAAAAAATATGTTCATTTTATTAGAAAAAAAAAGCTGTAAAACATGACAAATAACAAATTATCCGGTGAGGAATTTTCATAAATTTACTTTTTTTATAGTGTCCACTTAAATCATGAATCATTATGCATAAGAGAACTATTGTTGTCATACCGGGGGATGGAATTGGCCGTGTTGTGTTGGACGAGACCCTGAGAGTACTCGAAAC
>CAYOFK010000056.1:0-16365 GCA_964403185.1 uncultured Rikenellaceae bacterium
TCACCATAGATCAGGGCCTGGGTACTGTCGGCGCCGGAATTTTCAATATACAGTTCATTGGATACTGATGCCTGATCACCTGCAGCATAGCCGATAAATACATTGCCGCTACCGGAAACATTGCCTCCCCCAGCGTAATTTCCAAGAAAAACATTAAAACTCCCCGTAGTTAGTGAATTTCCGGCCCAGGCGCCCATGATGAGGTTTTCCGAACCATCCTGGTTGCCCTCCGCCACATGTGTGCCGACAAAAGTATTGCCAGAACCTGTGTTATTATTAAAGCCGCTGTAGGCCCCGAGGAAGGTATTTAATTCTCCGGTACCAGCAAAATGGGCGCTCTCATGCCCGATATAGGTATTGTCACTGCCGCCGGTGTTTTGGTTTCCTGTCCTGTTACCGAGAAAGACATTGCCTTGTCCGGACTGGTTTTTATTGCCGCTTCCGTTCCCTATAAAGATGTTGGAATTGCTGGTATCACTGAATGCTCCGGCATACTGGCCAATGAAAATATTGTCAGAACCGGTGGTATTGTAAAAACCACTGCTTTTCCCAAGAAAGACATTCGCACTGCCGGTAGTATTGCTGGCGCCGGCTGTTCTGCCTAAAAACACGTTATCAGATCCTTCAGTGTTCCTCCAGCCTGCTGCATTCCCCAAAAATACATTTTTTACTCCCGAGGTATTGTTCTTCCCTGTCCATTCGCCAACGAATACATTACCATAGCCATGGGTATTGTCTTTTCCCGACTTGGAGCCAATAAATACATTCCACTTTCCACTTATATTGCCTGCTCCTGACGAGTCTCCTATAAAAACATTATCGTTTCCTTCTGTATTGTTGTATCCTGCATAATTTCCTATAAATACATTGGAATATGCATTGCCATTTAAAAAGCCGCTGTATTCACCCAGGAAAATATTATTGGATCCTTCGGCATTGTGTTTCCCACTGAAAGGGCCCAGGAAGATATTTTTCTCGCCAAGAGTGTTGCCCTGCCCTGTCTCCTGACCTATAAACACATTTGAACTACCTTCAGAGTTACTCATACCTGAATTCACGCCTATAAATACATTGTGAATGCCGCTGGTATTGCTGACCCCGGAAGAGTCTCCAATAAAAACATTTTCATATCCCGACCAGTTATTATAACCCGAATTATTTCCGATAAAAATATTGGAATGGCTTATCTCGCTCATTAAACCTGCCCACTTTCCAATAAAAATATTATCGGAACCTGTGGAATTAAAATAGCCACTGCTTCGGCCAATAAATATATTTGCGTTTCCTGTTGTATTTGAAGCTCCTGTTGCCCTTCCTAAAAACACATTGGAAGATCCTTCGGTATTACTATAACCTGAAATGGTTCCGATAAAAACATTCCGGTCCCCGGTGGTGTTGCTCAGTCCGGCTTTTTCACCGATGGCAACATTCTGAAAACCGGTTGCATTATTCTGGCCGGCTTTATTTCCAAGAAAAACATTTCGCATACCTGAAGTATTTGAATAACCTGCCGAATCTCCGATAAAAAGATTGTTGAAGCCATCATCGTTGGAATATCCTGCAGCATATCCGAAAAACATATTTTGATTTCCGGTGGTATTATGGTACCCTGCCTGGTAGCCAAAAAATGAATTATACATTCCCGTGGTATTTGAGAATCCGGCCTCATGTCCTATAAAATAATTTTCGGGGGTGAGGTCCAGAAAGTTGGAAGGGCTGGCTTTAACAGCATCAATCCCTCCTATGGCAAAACCTCCTTTGCTGCCTTTATTGACCGGGTTTTTTATATATATACGAACACTATCCGGAGATACCCGGAAGTATTCATTGGTGAGGCCTTTGACCGCATCAAATCCGCCAATGGCAAAGCCTCCTTTACTGCGTTTGCCTGCAGCATTCTCTTCAACATACACCTGAACTCCATCATTATACACGGCAAAAACAGTTTGTCCGTCGCTGCGTTTCACTTCAAAAAGGGCGGAATCGGTATGCAAAGCAGCATCGCCCACAATTTCCAGGTTTTTCTGATCATTCACGGATCTTGCTGTCATGGCAAAGGGAACGGACAACAGTTGGGTTGTTCCCATGTCCAGAAATCCGCTTCCGGGATCAATTTCAACCTTGATGAACCAGGCATCGTTTACCCAAACAATGTCTTCAAATGAACCAACGGATCCACCTGTTTTGGTTCCATTCCCAACCTGCAAACTAAACATTCCATATTCGTTGGTATTCATGGTATGGGTTTCCTGCCATATAAGGGTTCCGGAAACACTGCCTTGAATGATGCCAATCTGAACGCTTAAAGCTGTGTTCGCCATAAGTGCACCGGTGTTGTCTCTGGCCACAGCCTGATAGTTAAAAAATCCGGTTGTTTGTCCACAGAGAGCGGACAAACAACCCTTAATGATGAATAAAACAAGTACTGAAATGAAAAAATACCGTTTCATGATTTATGATATTTAAGGGATTACTATTAAATTTAATGGATAATAAGTTACTAAAATTCAATGAGTTTACCAATAATTTCTGTAACAATGCTCCCCATTGTAATAATTATGGGCCTTAAGCTTGATATGAACACAACACCGAGGCCTGTCTGTCTGCAGTCAGGCTTGAAGCGGTCCTTCGGTTTTGACCCGGGTAGTCGGAAGGCTTTCTGAATACCGGTCGGACCGCCGGAAGCGGGCGGTCCGGGACTTTATCCGGCAACTATCTGTAAGTTTCTCTGAGACACTGACCCATATTGCTGCTTATCGTCCTGTAAGGACTGCATGGTAGTAGACAGGCATTTCAATGCCTGGATAAGTGACAAGAAGTTAATCCATCCTGTAGGGATAGAATGAAGACAGGCAATCCAGCGCCATAATCATACAACCGGGTGGTAAAGGGAAATTCCAAATAATTTGAATTTTTTTAACATGCCTGGAATATGCCTGTGTCCGATAATGAACACGGCTTGTTCATAAGCGGGCATAAGACACATACTGCTAAATCAAGCTCTGCGCGCATTTGCCTGATTAACTGAATCTTACAATTATTGGCACATCATTTGAATGCTGAATACTATCTTGATACCCTTATATAAACCACTATTGAATGAATAGAAAGCTTTCATTTTTGTGCTTACTGTTTACCTGCACTTTTTTAGTCCAGGCCCAGGATGAACCCAGAAGAAATTATACCACTAAAAAAATGTCCCTTATGGACATGCCGCCTTCAATAGACGGTCTGTTTGATGAAGCCATCTGGAATGAGGTGGATTGGACCCAGGACTTTGTTCAAAACGAGCCCTATGAAGGAAAACCGCCAAGCCAGGAAACGGCGGTAAAAATTCTGTTTGATGACGATAACATTTATGTAGCCATCAAGGCATTCGATTCGGCGCCTGACAGTATTGAAACCCGGTTGAGCCGCCGTGATAACATGGATGGTGATTTTGCAGGTATCCAGTTTGACAGTTATTATGATAAACGCACTGCCTTCACATTCCTTGTAACGGCAGCAGGTGTAAAAATTGATTTATTCATGACCAAAAACGGTGGTGATGAGGATGTCAGCTGGAATCCCATCTGGTATGTAAAAACCAGGGTGGTTGAGGATGGCTGGAACGCCGAGATGAAAATTCCATTGAGCCAGCTTCGTTTTGACAGGGATACTTCCAGTATCTGGGGAATGCAGGTGGCCCGGTATATATTTCGCAAACAAGAGGTGTCTCTATGGCAACGCATTCCACAGGATGCTCCGGGATGGGTGCATCTTTTCGGTGAACTCAACGGAATGAAGGGGATAAAACCGAAGCGGCAGGTCGAACTGGCACCGTATGCAGTGGGCAGCTACGACACCTATAAGGAAGAAGATGGCAATCCGTTTCGTGACGGAAAGGACCTGGATTATAAAGTGGGGCTTGACGGGAAAGTCGGTATCACCAACAATATGATCCTGGACTTCACTGTAAATCCTGATTTTGGCCAGGTTGAAGCAGATCCTTCGCAGGTTAATCTTACAGCTTACGAACTTTATTTCGAGGAAAAACGTCCTTTTTTCATTGAAGGAAAAAACCTGTTTAGTTTCCCGATCATTGATATTGGTGGTGATTCAGATCTGTCGGCAGAGAATCTTTTTTACTCACGAAGGATCGGGCGAAGACCTCAGGGGCGGCCCAATCTTCAAGCGAACGAATACTCAAAGCTTCCCCTGTTCACGAGCATTATCGGAGCCGCAAAGATCACAGGAAAAACAAAAGGCGGATTGTCTTATGGCATTATGGAAAGTGTAACGGCAGAAGAAAAGGCAGAGATTGATATGGAGGGAACCCGGCGTTATGAAACCGTAGAACCTTTAACAAATTATGCCGTTGGAAGGATACAGCAGGAATTCAATAAAGGACAAACAATACTCGGTGGGGTGGTTACCCATACAAAGCGCCGGATCAATGATCCAAACCTTAACTACCTGCATTCTGATGCTTTATCCGGAGGTATAAACTTTCTGACCACATGGAAAGACAGGAATTACTATTTCTCGCTAAACAATGTTTTCAGTCAGGTTCGTGGCAGTGAAGAGGCGTTGATCAGAACACAACGGTCTCCGGTCCGTTTTTTTCAGCGTCCTGATGCCAAACATATAGGTGTGGATTCGACCAGGACCTCTCTTTCAGGTTTTGGTGGCCGCCTTGGTATTGGAAAGCAGGGTGGCGGCCATTTCACCTATGGAGCCATCTTTACCTGGAAATCGCCCGGTCTTGAAACCAATGATGTGGGTTTCTTAAGAAGCACCGATGACATTATTCAGATATTCCATGCCGGATACCGGATTTGGGAACCATTCAGCATTTTCAGAAGCATGAATATCAATCTGGCCCAGTGGCATGCCTGGAATTTTGGCGGGGTAAACACAGTGACCGGGGGGAATCTGAATCTCAATATGCAGTTTAAAAATTACTGGCGTTTCGGCGGCGGCTTAAACGCGGGCACTGACTCATATTCAAGCAGCACTTTACGTGGCGGGCCCATGTTCAGAAGTCCGGGGAGGCTGACTAACTTCTTATATGTAAGTTCCGATGACAGGAAGAAAGTGATCATTAGTGCCAAGGCTTCCAATGGGTGGGGAATGGAGCAGTCTTCCCGCTCACAGAATTTTGGAATCTCATTGAACTTCCGTCCTATGAATACCTTACAATTCTCATTTGATCCAAGCATTTCACTCAGCAAAAGACAATTACAATACATCAGCGATAAATCTATGGATGGGGATCCCCGCTATATTTTCGGAACCATTGACCAAAAAACATTAATACTGAATTTCAGAATAAACCTGAGTCTTACTCCGGATCTTTCAATCCAGGGATGGTTCCAGCCATTTATCGCCTCCGGAGACTATTCCGAATTTAAAAGGATCACCCAGCCTCAGGCAGACCAATTTTCGAACCGTTTCCATACATTTACTTCGAATGAAATTTCATATGATGCTGATTTCAATGCGTATTTCATTGATGAGAACAGTGATGGAACCGACGATTATGCCTTTGGAAATCCCGATTTTAATATCGAAGAATTCTTAATGAACCTGGTGCTGCGCTGGGAATATGTTCCGGGTTCCGAATTATATATAGTCTGGTCGCAAAGCAGGAATGGATTTGAGGGAGACGGCCGTTTCATTCTGAATGAAGACATTCGTGAAATGTTCCGGATCGTTCCACACAACATATTCCTGATAAAACTGTCATACCGGTTCAGGCTTTAAAGTTGTTTTACAAAATCCATCATAAATACCACATAAAATGTTCTCCAATTACATAAAGATCATCCTGCGGAACCTTGTGAAAAATAAGATTTATTCGTTTATAAATATCACCGGTCTGGCCATTGGTGTAGCCAGCGCCCTGATGATATTGTTGTATGTCCGGGAGGAACTCAGTTATGATAAGTTTCATGAAAAATCAGACCAGATATACCGTATTTACATTGAAGGCAAGATTGCCGGAGATGAAATTGTCGGGGCCGTATCAAATGCGCCCATTGGACCAACCATGGTCAAAGATTATCCCGAAGTATTAAACTATTCCCGGTTGTTTACTTTCGCAGGGGATCCCATCGTAAGCTTTGAGGACAACCATTTTGTGATCGATAAGTTCTATTATACCGACTCAACCTTTTTTGACATATTTACCGTGGAGTTTTTACGGGGTAAGCCCGAGACCGCCCTGAACAGGGCCAATACCGTGATTCTTACTGAAGAGATTGCCAGGCGTATATTTGGTGATAAAGATCCATTGGGAGAGAGTGTGCTGGTTGGGAACGACCGCACGGCATTTGAAGTTACAGGAGTGGTTAAAGGCTTTCCCGGGAATTCACATTATACATTTGATATCCTGGGATCCTTAATCACGATGAGGGAATTTGCGAACAGCACATTCTGGGTAACCAATAATAATTACACCTATATACTGGTTCAAAAAGATTATCCGGCTGCAGAACTTGAAACTAAAATGAAAGAAATGGTAGCTACCTATGCAGGCCCGCAACTGCAAATGTTCACTAATGCCACCTGGGAAGAATTTTTAGAGTCCGGAAATAAATATGGATATAAACTTCAGGCAATGGAGGACATTCATCTGCATTCTGACCTGGATTTTGAACTGGAACCGCAGGGAGATATCACAAGGGTATATATATTTTCTGTCATCGCCTTTTTTCTGATACTTATTGCTTCCATCAATTTCATGAATCTTGCCACTGCCAGGTCGGCCGGCCGCGCCAGGGAGGTAGGTATTAAGAAGGTTGTCGGCTCATTTAAAGGGCAGCTTATAAGGCAATTCCTGCTTGAATCATTTGTACTGACTTTCTTATCACTGATCCTTGCATTGGTGCTTGTTGAGATTTTAATGCCTGCCTTTAATAATTTTACTGGAAGGGCCATGGGATTGTTTAAAGGTGGCGATTGGTTTTTTCTGCCCTATATCATAGCATTGGGATTGCTTGTTGGTTTACTCGCCGGCAGTTACCCTTCCTTTTACCTCGCCTCTTTCAATCCTGTAAAGGTTCTGAAAGGCAGTATTCAAACAGGGATGAAAGGTTCACGGCTGAGAAGCATTCTGGTCATCTTCCAGTTTACGATTGCCGTATTCCTGATCATCAGCACCCTGGTGGTTGCCAGACAATTGCAATTTGTAACCAAGAAAGATCTTGGTTACAATAAAGAAAATTTGCTGGTTATTGAGCGTGCATATGCCCTTCAGGACCAAAGAAATGCTTTCAAGGAAGAGTTGCTTACCAATCCAGCGATCGATCATGTCAGTATGACCAATAATCTTCCTTCATACCTCACCGGAAATACTGCCTACAGGCCCGAGGGAGGCGGTCCGGATGATATACGGGCAATCAATATGTACTTTGTTGATGAAAAATTTGAGAAAACCATGGGACTCCGTATGAAAGCCGGACGTTGGTTTTCAACGGACATAGCGAGTGATTCCACCGCGATGATCTTAAATGAGTCTGCTGTAAAAGCTTATGGGCTGGAATATCCGGTAGGAAGCTTTATTAACAGAATTGGCGGCGGACCGGATGATTCAGACCTGAAGCTTGAGATCATTGGCGTTGTTGAAAACTTTAATTATGAATCTTTGCATAATACCATTCAACCTTTGAATATCGAGTTTAACAGAAACCGGTTTTCCTCCTATTTTGTGGCCCGCATTCACCCCGATAATTATAAGATTGCCCTTCAATTCATTGAGGAAAAATGGAACACTCTCCTGCCAAACCAGCCCATCGAATACACCTTCCTTGATGATGCACTGAGAGCCAACTATAAAGAGGACAGGAACTCAGGGATCCTGTATGCGATTTTTTCACTCCTGGCCATTTTTGTTTCCTCTCTTGGATTGCTTGGATTAGCCTCCTACACTGCCGAACGCAGAACCAGGGAAATAGGCATCAGGAAAGCCATGGGGGCCTCTGTAAATACAATCATGCGCCTGTTGTCAGGGGAGGTTCTGATACTTGTTGCCATTTCATCGGTCATCGCCTGGCCTCTTGCCTACCTGTTTACCAGGAACTGGCTGCAAAATTTTGCATTTTCCATAAAAATCGGAGCATTGGAATATCTGCTCGCTTCGGTATTTGTTTTTATTATTGCCATTTTGACAATCAGCATTCAGGCTTACAGGGCTGCTACAACCAATCCGGCAGATACCCTCAGATACGAATAAAATAGTGTGAGGTGCAGGAATAAGAATTGAAGGGTTGAAAGGAAGGAGGCACGTTCAGTCTGAATGATCAGGTGTTATTTTTTGGCAGGCACTGAATCCTGGGAACCGCCAGCTTCTGATTAATATCTCAGGTTTAGTTGTTATTCCTGTTTCCTTTTTCTATATTGGCAATAGCATCATAGCAAAATAACCATGAAACGAACATGATGAAACCTTACATTCTGGAACCGTCAGAGACCACACCCATGATTGAGCTCAATCCAGGAAAAAATATATTTATTATCGAAGGCTCCTCCAGGCCTGAAGATGTCCACTCTTTCTACTACAGTATTCTGGATTGGTTCCAACTGTTTAAAGAAAAGATTGAAACAGGGAAAATCCCAAAATACACCCAAGATAATCCGCTCATCTTTAACTCCAGACTTGTTTATTTTAATTCTTCATCCGCAAAATTCCTGTATGACATTTTTATGGAGTTCAGGAACATTCAGGACATGAATATGACGGTGCAGGTAAACTGGCATTATGATGAAGATGACGAGGACATGCATGATGCAGGTATAGAAATGGCAGAGTTGGTTGAAATGCCTTTCAACTTCATCTCTCAATAGAAGAGTTGAAGGCAGATGATAGTTTGGCCCTCATCACTGATCTCCTGGTAAAAAATGGCCTGCGGCGTTTTGTGAACAGATTATAGAGGGAACTGTACGCAAAGAACCGCTGAGCAGCGCCAAGGACCGCAAAGGGTTCTATTTAAATGCCGGGAATGTCTTTTTCCTGTCTTTGCGCAGCTTTGCGACATCTTTGCGCAGCTTTGCGTAACAGCTCCTGAATAAAGAAGTCCGGTATTAATTAGAATGCATAATCTTATTTAATCAATGCATTCATGGCAGGTGAATTAGCCACAAATGCATCAATAATTGACGAATACACGAATGAAAAGAGGCTGCCACACAGGTGACAGCCTCTTCTAAATATATGGTCAGGGTTTATTAAAAGCTGAAATCAAGACCTACAGCAACAATGTTGGTTTTTTTAGCAAAAGTTTGTGTGTCGCCCGCACCATAAAAATTGGTATAGGATGCGTCTTTGTAGTTTGTTATCACATAGCCGAGGTTTAAACGAACATTATCCATAATGTTCCAGGCGCCGCCGAATCCGAATGAAGTGGCACTCAGGCTATAACTCAGGTCATCCTGATAGTCGGGAGTAACGTTCCTCGTATCCGTTTGCCAGGCAGCGCTGACAAGGAATTTCCCAAAACTGTATTGAGCAGAAAAACTAAATGCGGAAGAATTTTTTTCGATTTCATCTTCAAGTCCGTCCCAGTTTGCATTTTTATCAAAGTAATATTCCAAACCGGCAGATACCTGAAGGCCCGGTAATGGCCGTACATTTACCCCTGCCGCAAGCAGGGCAGGTATATCGGCATTCGTTATCCCTCCGTCAGGATACAATGTAATAGGTGTTCCATCAGGCTGATAGCCCAGTAAAAAGTCGCTGACCGTTTCATTTGTAAGCTGCAATTTGGTCTGGAACTCATATTTAACGGCAATATCCAGAATCGGAACCGGTGAAAGATGCACACTCACAATGGGGGCAAATCCAGATCCGGTCTGCTTTACATCAACATCCTGGTCGGTCACAAGAGAGGCTGTGGCTATGGATTGGGTTGCACCGGCAATAGCCCCGGCTTCAACAGTAGTCAAAGCACCCAGGGCCTGGCCATAGGTCATACCCGGTGCATAGGCTCCAAACTGTGTGAGGAATCCGATTAACTGTGCATCCGTTGCCGGATCCAGCGGATCACCTGCCTGAAGCACACCTGCATTGATCGCTGCATCGTATATGCCATAACTGGTATTGGCAATACCTGCAGCATAGCTATACAAACCTGCAACTCTTGTAAAAAAAGTATCGGCTCTGATCATGCCTCCGCCAGGGTTGGCATTGGGCTCCTGCGGATTGATCATCAGAGTTTTCAGATATCCATTGTACTGATTGGAAGCCATAACATAACGGCCACCCGCTGCAACAGAAATCCAATCGTTAAGCTCATACGACACGCCTGCCTGGATGCCGTAATATACTGATTTGCCCTCAAACATCAGGTCCACAGTATATTGTGTTGTGATGATATCACTGGCATTCAGGCTTTGAAGCAAATTGACTCCCGACAGAAATTCAAATCCGGGGACGCCTTTTTCAAATTTAGCCGAACCGCCTCCGCCAACAATATTAAAACCGGCAGAAAAGGCCCACTTCCCCATTTTAAAGGCACCATATACACTGGGGTATATGGGGGCTTTCACATCCCCAATATATTCACTTTGGTTCAGAGAAATAAAATCATTGGACAAAGTCTGGGTTTGAAAAATGGATTGGTTGTTTATAGAAAAATGGAACCCATTATCCAGTTTGGTTAAACCGGCCGGATTAAAATACACAGCGTCTATTTCAATGGTCGCATACCTTGAAAAATAACGCGCCCAGGCAGCACTTGAGTTGGTATTGGTCACAATGCCGCCGCCAAATGCCATTGGCGTCAACAAAAGCGCTGAAAATAAAGCCATTGCAAATTTTTTCATAGTTTAATTTATTGGTTACCGAAGCACCAAATTAAAAGGATTCTTCAGAAAGACAAAATAAATTAAGTTAAATTTTGATCCGGGTGTATGAATCAGAATAATTATTTTTAAGTTTCATTTGTTTTTGTATCACTTTCAAGTGATCAAATACCTTATAACAATAGTAAAGTGGTGTTTCTTGTTTTTAACTATTTTAAGACTTTACTATCTTTAAGGATCGCAGTAATCATTTACCCTGCAGATTAGATTTTTCGTATGGATCCTTTCCGGAAAAGTGCTGGTATTTTACGAGCTATTTATTGCATCCTGTTGCCGGGGCTGATGTTTCTTAACGCCTCTTCGCAAACCATTCTGGCAGAAATAACGGTTGATGCCGGGAACCGGCTCCGGATACATACTCCAATGGTTGTTTCTCTGGGAAAAACCCCTCTGATAATGAATGCAGCTTGCCTGCTAAAACCATTAGACCGCTCTGCCCCTGCCGATTGCCAGATACAAAATAATCAGCTATATTTTATCCTGCCGGACACCCTCCATCCGGGAGAAAAAAAAACTTTCTTTCTCTACAAAACAGAAAAAACAGCCATAACCTCTATCACTTCAGAGTTAAATCAAAAATCAGTGCTGATCAAAAGTAATGGTCGTCATATTCTGGAGTATCATCATGCCGCCAGCTACCCTGCCAAAGGTGTTGATTCAGTGTATAAAAGAAGTGGATTTATACATCCCCTTTGGTCGCCCGAAGGGAATGTACTGACACGGATCCAGCCACCCGACCACTACCACCATTACGGGATATGGAACCCCTGGACCAAAACACGCTTTGAGGGCCGTCCGGTTGATTTCTGGAATTTGAACAAGAACCAGGGGACGGTTGAACATGTCCGGTTTGAAAGCATCCAAAGCGGTCCGGTTTTCGGAGGATTTCATGCCTTTCTGGATCATATAGACAAAACCCGTCCGGGCGGCAGTAAAACTGCCCTGCATGAAAAATTAAGCGTCAGGGTATGGAACATCAATGACGATTCCCTGTGGCTGATCGATTATGTTTCAGGCCTATTCTGCGCAACCGGCAGTCCGGTACTTCTTGAGAAATACAGATATGGTGGATTTGGCTTCCGTGCAAGAGAGTCCTGGACCAATAAAAACAGCTGGGTATTGACCTCGCAAGGAAATACCAGGAAAGATGCAGACGGTACCAGAGGGAAATGGTGCATTGTAGGAGGAGCAACGGAAACCGGAACATCAGGGATCGTCTTTATGGGACATCCCGGAAATCGTGAATTTCCTGAACCTATGAGAATATGGCCGGAAGAAATGAACGGAGGAAGAGGCGATGTGTTTTTTAATTTTTGCCCGGTAAAGGAAAAGAAATGGAATCTTGAACCCGGCAAACAGTATCAGTTAAGATACCGCATGCTGGTATTTGAGGGAACAATCCTGCCTGAAACAGCCGAACGGTTTTGGCAGGATTTTGCAGATCCTCCCCAAACAAAAATTACCTTTATGAATAATTAATACCCCGTGCATATGTCAACACATGAACTTCCCGGCAAGAAAAACCTTTCCCGGAGAAAATTTGTAAAATCCTCAATGGCCGGGTTGGTTGGTTCCAGCCTGGTATTGCCCTATGTTGTGCCATCGTCAGTTTTCGGGGCATCTGCTCCAGGTAACAATATCAATATTGCAGCTATCGGTGCCGGGCGCATCTCCAGGTCGCACGATATGCCCGAAACCCTGAAATACGACAACGCCAGAATAGTGGCCGTATGTGATGTGGATTCCAGACGCCTGAAAGAAGGAAAAAAATATATTGAGAATTATTATTCCGAGAAAAAAGGCAGGAAGAACTATATCGATGTAAAGATGTTTGGTGATTTCAGGGAGCTCCTGAAACAAAAAGACATTGATGCGGTACTGATCAGCACTCCCGATCACTGGCATGCCATTCCGGCCATAGAAGCCGCCAAAGCAGGAAAGGACATCTACCTTCAAAAACCAGCCTCACTGACCATTGCTGAAGGCAGGGCCCTCAGTGACACCATTCACAGGACAGGACGCATCCTTCAAATCGGCAGCCAGCAAAGATCGGCCAATCCATGGCCGCAATTTAAGAAAGCCTGTGAACTTGTCCGTAATGGCCGTATCGGGGAACTTCATACGGTAACCATAGGATTGCCGGGTGACCCACCGGGTGTTGAAGAGCTTGAAATGCCCGTCCCGGAAAACCTGGATTACAACATGTGGCTGGGATCCACCCCATATGAATATTACACTGAAAAACGGGTGCACCCGCAAACCGGTTATTCCCGTCCCGGATGGCTCAGGTGTGAGCAATTTGGAGCCGGCATGATCACGGGATGGGGAGCACATCATGTGGATACTGCTCACTGGGGAATGGGAACGGAATTCACCGGGCCTGTTGAGGTTGAAGCAGAAGCTGAATTCCCAACAAGCGGACTCTGGAATGTTCATGGTCCTTTTAGTGTAAAAGCAAAATATGCCAATGGTGTCACCATGCACATCAGCGGGGAACATCCCAACGGAGTGAAATTTGAAGGAACGGAAGGTTGGATCTTTGTGACCCGTGGCAACTATTCGGTTACCTCCAGTGACCCGGTTACTGCGGATACTAACAAAAAATCACTGGATGCCAGCGATCCCGGGATACTTGAATCTGTGACCGGGCCGGATGATATCCACCTGTACCATAGTGAAGAACAACATGGCAACTGGCTGGATTGTATTAAAACAAGGAAACAACCAGTGACCCCCGCTGAGACCGGACACCGGTCCTGCAGTGCCTGCCTGGTAAGCCATATTGCCATGAAAATACCCGGAAAACTTTACTGGGACCCGGTAAATGAACGCTTTAAGAATAACGACCGTGCCAATGCCATGCTTTCCAGGCCCATGCGACTGCCCTGGCGCATCTGAAACATATAGTGGTGAATAAATGATGAACTAATTCAATATAAACCATGTCAAAATTATTTTCCGCACTTGTGATAATGGCTTTAGTTGCATCATGCTCATCCAACAGAAATCCCGATAATTCCAATGGAAAAATTATGAAACTCATGATCCTTGATCCCGGTCATTTTCATGCCGGACTGGTCCTGAAAACCGGATATGAAGGTGTGGATCCTGTAGTCCACATTTTTGCCCCTAAAGGCCCGGATATTGAAAATTTCATAAACCAGGTGCAGCCATACAATACCAGAGAAGAACAGCCAACTAATTGGGTGACAAAAATTTACAAAAATCCTGATTACCTGGAAAAATTGATCGGCAGCCATCCGGGCAACGTCATGGTCACTTCAGGCAACAACCGGGAAAAAACAGAATACATTTACCGGTGTATCGAAGCTGGCATAAATGTTTATGCCGACAAACCCATGGCCATCAGTACCGGCGATTTTGCCCTTCTTGAAAAAGCATTTACACTGGCCGGACAAAAAGGAGTACTGATCTATGATATCATGACCGAGCGCTTTGAGATCACCACCATGCTGCAAAAGGCCATGTCACAAATGCCCGGGGTTTTTGGCACCCTGGTAACAGGCACACCGGAAAAGCCGGCCATCGTTAAACAAAGTGTACACCATTTTTATAAATATGTATCCGGCAGCATCCTGAAACGCCCTGCCTGGTTTTTCGATGTAACCCAACAGGGAGAAGGCATAGTGGATGTAACAACCCATCTTGTGGATCTGGTTCAATGGGAATGCTACCCTGAAGAGATCATCGACTATAAAAACGACATTGAAATAATAGATGCAAAACGCCGGCCTACCATTCTTACGCCGGAGCAGTTCAAAGCAGTAACCAGGCTGGAAGAGTACCCCGGCTATCTTTTGAAAGATGTTGACAGCAACAAAATGGTGAAAGTATATGCCAATGGTGAAATTGTTTACAGGATAAAAGAGGTGTATGCAAAGGTTGCCGTGTCATGGAATTATAAGGCTCCTGATGGCACCGGGGACACACATTATTCCATCATGCGCGGCAGTAAAGCAAGCCTTGAAATAAAACAGGATGCGGCAGAACACTACCAACCCGCCCTATACATTATTCCTGCCGCAAACCAGGATGTGACAGTCTTTACACAGGCGGTGAATAAGGCCATTGAAAATCTGCAGGAACTTTACCCGGGCATTTCCGTTGTAAAAACCGGCGATGGAATGAAAGTGAGAATACCTGAAGAATACAAGGCAGGCCACGAAGCCCATTTCGGCCAGGTAACGGAACAGTTCATTGAGTATTTTAAAAACGGAAAACTTCCAGAATGGGAGGTCCCCAACATGCTGGCCAAATATTATACCACCACCAAAGCTTTGGAAATGGCAGTTAGCATGGAACCGGGACATTAAATAACATATAGACGGACCCTCTGAGTCGATAGGATTTCAGCGAAACGCTTAACTAATATGGTATATTAATAAGCGACTTACAAAGTCGCTCTACATGGATCATTTAATGAAATTAAACATATGAAAAAATTTCTCAAAATAGTTTTGGCGGCTTTGCTGATTGCAGGCTTTGCCTCCTGTGACAAGGGTGTACGCAGTGAAAAACGCATCCTGGTATATACAAAAAACGGCGAAGGTTATGTGCACGACAATATTGAAAATTGTGTGACGGCCATCCTCAAACTGGGTGATGAAAATGGATTTCTTGTGGATGTTTCAGATGATCCGGCGGTGTTTTCGCAAGAAAATCTGGAGCCCTACGGCTGCATTGTTTTTGCCAATACCAACAACGATGTATTCGATACTGACGAGCAAAAGGTGGCCTTCATGAGGTATATTCAGGCCGGAGGCGGATTTGCGGGAATACACTCGGCCTGCGGAACAGAACGAAACTGGCCCTGGTTTATCAGAATGCTCGGAGGCAGCTTTGAAGTGCATGCCGGGTTTCAGAAGTTCGAAGCGGATGTGATTGATAAAGATCATCCTTCCACCAGGGAGTTGCCAGACCGTTGGGTTCGTACCGATGAATGTTACTTCCTTAAAAACATGAACCCGGATATACATGTGTTGATCCGTCACGACCTGAATACCATTGAAGATAAAAGGCTGGATGATTTTGTTGAGAAATTTGGATGGGACTTTCCGGGGGCCTGGTATCATGAATTTGAGGGGGGGCGTTCATGGTTTACCTCCTACGGACATGACAAGGAAGATTATAAAGATCCCGTCCTTATGGCCCACATCCTGGGAGGCATTGTATATGCCATTGGAGAAAACAAAAAGCCTGATTACAGTAAATCCACAGCAATCCGGCCCTGATGTTTTTCACACCTGATCATTTCTTCTTAATATATACTTTGGCAGTAAGGGCATCTTCAGATTTAAACACCAGTGTGTTGTTCCGGCTTCCAAACACCGTGGCACATCCCTGAAGTAATAATGAAATGCTAAGAACCAGAAGAATAACTGTTAATGAAAACTTTTTCATAATTATAGTATGGGAGGTAAACTAAGGAATTAAAGATAGTTAAATTTACAGGATAGATGGCATCCGGTTTCGCCGGTTTTAGTTTTTTCCATGACCGCTTAG
>CAYOFK010000057.1:0-16332 GCA_964403185.1 uncultured Rikenellaceae bacterium
CACTCATAGGTTCATATTGTTCAAGCGCGTTAAATGCCGCATCCAGTACTTCCTTGTAACTGGGGCTTTGCATATCTATCTGCAACAGTTCAAGTATGGATTCAAGCTGTTTGGGAGAGGCAATTACCGGCAGGGCTTTAAATGCGGCATTGCTCAGACCTGCATTTTTACTTCCGGTTTCCCCGTAAACCAGATCCCAGTAGGCAGTTGCCTGCTTAGCCGCTACAAACTCCAGGGCAATGATCTTTGAAGGAGCCGGATAGGCAGAATAATTATCCATGACCACATCCAAACATTTATCATTTTTCAGCCACTGCAATACCTCACTTACAGCGCCGGTGTTATCCTTGTCACCACGTTTCAGCATGTCCACATAAACCAGAAGTGCTTTTTCCGGATTTAATTTTGCAAGTGCAGTTACAGCTGCATTTCTGATATCCGGATCGGTATGATCAAGTTCCCAGGCAATGGCATCCCAGGCAATCATATCCCCGCGGTCACCAAGCATGGTAATGACCTCATCTTTAACCAGGGCGGGTATATTTTGCATTCTATCCATCCATTCCCTGGTGTAATCCTCCCCCTGTACTGTATTGGCTAGCCTGAAAGCTGCTGCCCTGTACTGGATCTTTGGATATGACGCAGCCTTCAGAAGGATTTCCCTGATTTCTTCAGGGGAAAGTTCCGCCAGCTTTTCCAGTCCGGCAATTTTAACATGCAGGTTCCGGATGTCGTTGCAGTTATCAATCAGGTAATTCGACAGTTTCAGGGCTTCCTTATCCATTCCTTCCTCCGTTAACCGGTTTATGAACAATATTAAAGATGAAACAGCGCCGGTAGCTTCATAAGTAAATTTGACACCGGATGCAGCGTCTTTCAGGATCTTTCCCGCTTTTTTATCGGGGATATTGGCAAGGGCGAAAAAGCACACTTTTTTCATCTCTGTCCCTGCCTGTTTCAGATTTTTCCTGATCTTTTTGATGCTGTTTTCAGACCTCATGTTGCCAAGGGCCTGAATGACGGAAATTCTTATCCCGGGATCCTCATTCTTCAGTGCCTCAATAAGTACCATTTCAGCTTCATCCGTTCCGATACCCTGAAGTGTCGCCACTGACTGATCGCACAATAATGGGTCGGCAATCCATATGGAAACTACCGGTATTGCATCCTTAGTTCCGGCTATTTGCAAAAGGCTCAGAAAGAATGATTTTACTTCATATGCTTCATTTTGTTCCTGTTGTTTCTGTTGTTCCTGTTGTTCCTGTTGTTCCTGTTGTTCCTGTTGTTCCTGTTGTTCCTGTTGTTTCTTTTGTTTCTTTTGTTTCTTTTGTTTTGGTGGCTGATCCTTTTCGAGGAATCTTATCAGGACTTTGTTAAAACCTTGCTTTTCAGCTTCCATGCTTTCTTGTGTAAGAAAAAACGCATAGCTTCCAAGAGCATAGCGTATTCTTGAATCGTCACCCTGTTGTGGGGGATTAACCATTGAAGCAAGCATTTGAATTCCAGGTTCCTGCATTTCTGCAAGCTCATTCATGAGTTTTTGCAAATGATCATCGTTCTGTGCAGGCATTTCGTTCAGAAGATCGGCCACTTTTGTTTCAAGGGTTCGTTCCTGTGAATACAGGGTTGTCGCCCATAAAAGGAGTACTGCCAGGAAAAATGTATATGTTAATGTTTTCATTTCTTTTCGCTTTTCAGTTTTTCAAAGATCTTTCAGATTTGCCAGGGAGAGCGCATTGGCTGGTTAATGAGTGCATTTGCACCCGGGTCGTTAACAAACTGCTGTTTTACCGGATCGAACTCCAATGACCTTCCAAGTCTCAGGGCAATTTTACCAAGATTTACTAGTGTACAGGAACGGTGTCCGTTTTCTTCATTCAATGCAAATTTTCTCCTGGTCCTGACGGCCTTGTGGAAGTCACCCAGTTGTGGTTCAGGATCAGGGTATGTGGCCAGTTTTCTTTCAATATCCGGAATGTCTGATTTGAATCCTTTGTAAACCTTACCGTCCGGTCCTTCAATAAATGCGGCATATTTATCCGCATCAATACCATCCAGAACGATCTGGCAACCGTCTTTATAAGTCATTACAATTTTCCTCCAGGAACTCACCGCATCGTAATGTTGCTGAGGCGCATCCACTTCTATCTTAACCGGGCTTGTATGATCTTTATTCAGAACATATTGAACCGGATCAAGGTAGTGTTGTCCCATATCTCCCAGACCTCCCCCATCATAATCCCAATAGCCTCTGAATTTTGAATGCACACGTAGTGGATTATATGGTTTGTACGGAGCCGGTCCCAGCCACATTTCATAGTTTAAATGCCCTGGGATCTGTTCAGGTTTGAGGTTGGTTTCCCCACTCCAGTAAAACTTCCAGTTAAAGCCGGTGATCCCGCTCAATGTAACCTTTAAAGGCCAGCCCAGAAGGCCACTTTCCACAAGCTTTTTCAAAGGTTTAACAGCAGTGTTCAAACCATAAAAATTTGCTCTGAACCTGAACCATGTATTCAGCCGGAAGATCCTGCCATGCTCTCGCACTGCCTTTGCCACTTTGATCCCTTCCCCTATTGTGCGTGTCATTGGTTTTTCGCACCAGATGTCTTTCCCTGCTCTGGCAGCTTCATAAGCCATGATCCCATGCCAATGCGGTGGGGTAGCAATATGGATGATATCAATATCCTTCCTTTGCAACAACTCCCTGTAATCCTCATATCCACGTGCCCTGCCTCTAGTCTGGTCAACCGCCCTCTGAAGGTGTTCCCGGTCGACATCACAGACTGCAAGAAGCCTGGCACCGGCATATTTAATATGATTGCGACCCATACCACCCACACCAATGATGGCTCTTGTTAATTCATCACTTGGCGGTGTAAACCCCTTACCTCCGAGCACATGCCTGGGTACCATTGTCAGTGCAAGGGCTGAAGTCAGGGAGGTTTTTAAAAAATCCCGTCTTTTTGCAATCTTTTTTCTCATAGTATATATTATTATTTTATAGATTTAATATCCATCCTCATAGATAGATTTTCGGTCGGCCCGGGCAAATTCTGTTATAAAGGACGCCCGTTGTGTGCTTACCTTGTCCAGGAATCTTTTTCCTTTTTCAGCATTTGCCAGTGAAGGATCTCCAATTCCGGCATTCTCGGTCAGGCAGGTCCATTGCCTTGGTGTCCATGCCCATCCTTCCCTGAAACCTTTAATACTAAATGATTTGATTTTCCCATTTCCGGCAGTTTTAAGCGAAAGTACTAATTCTGGTGCAACGTACATCATATTGCTGGTTTCCATCTCTCCGGCATGTTCTCCCGGCTGGTCAAAATATATCGAATTATCTGTCATGGAGTACCATTCGACCAGAGCAAACAACATTTCCGGAAATTCCTGATACAGTTCTCTGATGATGGGTTTAAATTCATTTCCTCCATGTTCATTCAGAATTAAATAAAAATCCCTGGTCTCCCAAAACTGTGGATTGAACCATTTCAAAATTACCTTTAAGCATTGGATTGTAATAAAAGATCTTTTGACGGAATTCAAAGTCGAATAATGTTAATATCCGTATCATATAATATGACTTCCAATAGGTCTCGATTGATTTAACATAATCCCTTCTTGCTGATTCCCGTTCCTGAAGTGAAATGTTCAGATCCGTGATACTTATCTCCCCGTTTTGAAATTTCCGAAGCGAAATCAGATACCCGTTTTCAGCTACCTGGTCGGCCTCAAACGCAGTTTCAATCTGGGTTCTCAGGAGATTGAACTGTTCAACCTGAACGATCACTCCCCGTTCAAAATCTGAACGGTCCTGTTCAACATCATACAATACGAGGTCCCTTCTGGATTCAGCCAGTTTCACCCTTGACGCCGAACGGCCCCAGTCCAGAATCGGAATGGCAAGTGACAGGCGCAATTCCCTCTGTCGCTCAGGGTTCCTGTATATCCCGGCCATATTATCGGCATTATTTGATAATCCAAAACTGCCTCTCAAAGTTGCATTCAATCCATTACTTTTTCTGGCCCGCACCAATTCGCGATCGGCTTCCACCAGGCGTCTTTGAAATTCAGGTGTTTCTTTGCGGTTTTCAAGGGCCTGGTCAAGGGCCTGACCCGGATTAATATGAAAAAGGGTCATATCAATAGGAATGGTCAGGTCAATATTGGCATCCTGATCAAGACTAATGTAGGATTTCAGTTCAAAATCGGCATTTTTCAATTCCATTTCTGCCCTGTTAAGCGCTTTCCTGGCATTAAATACCGAAAGTTTAATTCTGGCGAAATCATTTTCCGAGATCTGACCCAGGCTCTGTTTAACCTCAGCAATTATTAGGTTATCCTGACTATTTTTCAGATTATTCTCGGCAAGGCTGTAATTCGTTTGTATCATAAGGTAGGTAAAATACCTGCTTGTGGCCCTGTATGATATCTGCTCCACTGATTCAATAAATTCTTTTTGGGCTTCCTCATATATAAGAGGCTCTGTGCGTCTTGCCCATTTACTGGAATTATATGCAAATACAGGTTGCATAAAACCTATATAAAACGGATTTCCCGAAAAACTTATCGTGTTATTAAAATAGTCCTGTATGCCATAAATGGATGTTGCGGCATAGATGGAAGTCCCTGTTTGCGGGATGAGCTGGGACAATGCAAGATTGGCAGAAACTCCAAGCCGGGATATTTGTTTGAATTCAATACTCCCGTCCGGCTGGATCACGGGATTGTTTGTGTGGGAATAATTGGGCAAATCCCCCGTGATTGTTAGCCTGGGCCTGAAACTGGCCTGGAAGTTACGCCACCGCCAATAATAATTTACATTTCTGTTCTGAACATATTTCACCGATGATGATCGCTCAATGGCCAGATCAACCACGTTGCGCAGGCTCAAAGTGATCTTGTCGTTCTTCTCCTGTGCCAAAAGAATGGCAGCCGGGAATAAAAGAAATCCCGGAATGAGAATATTTCTCAGTTTTTTCATAATCCAATAATGTATTAATGTAATTCTACCTCTGTTCGGTTTTTAAAAGCAGGGATATCACTGATAATCAGAACATCTCCTTCGGAAGCCCCGGAAATAATTTCAATAAATTCCATCCCTTCCAAACCGGTTTTCAAAGTGATTGATTTGGCGATCTTGTCCTGAATTCTATAGATATCCGTTGTGGATTCGTATTTAAAAGCCGGTCCTCTTTTAATGCGAAGTACGCTGTCGCGTTGCTCTGTAATAACCATCATTTCAACGGTTAAGTTTGGAAGGAGTTTGGGATGGTCGCTTTCATCCAGATAAACATCAAATTCCAGTTTATTATCCCTGACTACCGGGCTAATGGTTCCGATCTTGCCCCATAGATATTCATTGTCAATGATGGCGTACACTAAACGCCCTGTTCTGATTGACCCGGCATTCTTATCGTCAATGGATCCTTTTATTTTAAATGCTGTAAGGTCTGACATTTGAACGAGCAACCTGTCAGTATTGACTTTTTCGCCCTTTTTCCCGTCGATCCCAAGTATGATGCCGGAAGAGGGAGCACGGATGGCCATCTCTTTTAAAAGTTCCTCCTTAGCCAATAATTCCTTTTCCTGTAAACCAATCTGAAGTCTCAATCCCTCTTCTTCGGCCTCGAGTTGTTGCAAACGAATGGAATTTTTTTCACGGATGGTTTCAAGGTCTTTTTCTGCCAGAACCAATTCCTGTTTTGTTTTCTCAAAGCGAGCCGGTGAAATACCGCCAACAGAAAGCAGTTGTTCCTGGTCGGCCAGTTCAGACTTCAAGGAAATTATCCTTAATTTCTTTACCTCAACATTGTAATCCAGGTCCACACGAATAGTACGCGCACTCAGGAGGTTTTTCTGAAGGTTATTCTCTTTAATTTTTATCTGATCCCTGATTTTATCAATATCCTGTTCAATGGGTTCAGGGTCCAGGTATAAAATAACCTCTCCCCTGTTTACATGACTTCCGGGTTCTTTAATTATATTCCTGATAATACTGGAAGCCGGACTCAAGACCAGAACTTCACTTCCGGGTTCTACGACTCCCGTGGCAGAGATAACCTGAAAAACAGATCCTCTCTCCACTTCTGCGGCTTCATAATCACCAGCTTCCAGGGAAGGATTCCTTGTAAGATGGTAAACCAGGTAAGTCATTAACACAAGCACAAGTGCCAGAACAGCGATCAGTATGGTTTTCTTATTCATGGTCAATTAAATTAAGATCTTTTTATGGTTATTTCAGAATGCATTAACGCACGCTTTCTAAATTCACAAGGGGTGAAAAAAGTTGAACTTCTTCATCACTCCGGAAACACACAAATTTAATGACTTTCTTAACTTATCTTATGATGTTCCACAACATCTGAGTCAAATATAAATAAACATCTCCAGACTTATATCTATATTTAATAATGGCATCCGCATTACATAAAACTCAGATTTATTAGTTTTACAGAAACTTCCGGCTAAATTATAGCCGTTGACTCAATTCGTTGATTTAGCCGGACACACACATCCATGGATAAAAATGAAACTCACAGACATCAGTGTCTTATTTATAAGATCGATCCAACCAAAATATTCTTCTTTGGTATTTGCATTCAAAACCTTTTAAAGAATGTTTTATGAAGACCATCAAACAACCAACGAACCTCCTTTACATATGTATCTGTCTCACCCTTCTGACCCCATCCTGTTCAACCAGGGAAAACCAGATTTCACCCTCTCAGCATGATCTGGTCTTCAGCGAACTGCCAGACCTATGGGATGAAGCCATTCCTCTTGGAAATGGGATGCTTGGCGCCCTGGTCTGGAAAAAAGGAGAAAACCTGAGAATTTCACTTGACCGTGCCGACCTGTGGGACCTGCGGCCAATGGAAAATATGTACGACCCTTCCTTTACCTACGACTGGGTTTATGAACAGTGGAAAAACGATGCCTATATTGAAGTTCAGAATAAAGGAGACCGCCCCTACAACCAGAGTGCCGGGCCTTCAAAAATACCTGCGGCCGCAATTGAAATTCCCATCGAAAACTGGGGGCCTGTTAAATCTGTCCGGCTCTATACACATCATGGAATTTGTAAGGTAACCTGGGAAAGTGGTGCCGGAATGGACATCTTCGTAGATGCCACACAGCCAGCCGGCTGGATAAAGATTACCGGAGATCCATCGTCTGACATATTCAATTTGATACCCCCACCCTACTATGTTGAAAAATCCAGCGACGCGGATGATCCCATAACCGGCCAGGATCTGAGGCAACTGAGTTATCCCGCCGGGAATCTTTTAAAAAATAAAACCTGTATCAGCTACGATCAGGAAGGCTGGAACGGTTTTAAATACAAGGTTCACCTTGCCTGGAAAAAACGAGGCCATGAAATTACGGCCACATGGAGCATATCATCCCAAACCAGGGGGATAGAGGATAACTCCACAGCAATCGAAATGGTTGACCATGCCATGGATGATGGTTATACACAAAGTAAGAAAAACCACCTGGAATGGTGGTCGCAATTCTGGGATCAATCCACCATAGATATACCGGATTCTATCCTTGAAAAACAATGGTTTCTTGAACAATATAAGTTCGGTTCCGCTGCCAGGAAAGGAGCGCCACCCATCAGCCTCCAGGCTATCTGGACAGCCGATAACGGGCACCTGCCTCCCTGGAAAGGGGATTTCCACCACGACCTCAACACTCAACTGAGTTATTGGCCGGCTTACAGTGGAAACCACCTGGATCTCGAGGAAGGGTTTCTGGACTGGCTCTGGTCAATCCGGGAGGAAGGGAAAAAATATACCCAATGGTATTACCAGGCTGAAGGCCTGAATATCCCAGGTGTTACCACCCTGACCGGCCAGCCTATGGGTGGCTGGATCCAGTATTCTTTGGGACCAACTGTTTCTGCCTGGCTCGGGCAACATTTTTACCTGCACTGGCTGTATAGTGCGGATAAAACCTTCCTGAAAGAAAGAGCCTATCCATGGATCAGTGATGTCGCCGTTTTTCTCGACCAAATCTCAGTCAGAGATGAATCAGGTAAACGAAAACTGCCCATCAGTTCCAGTCCTGAAATTTTTAACAATTCCCGTAAAGCATGGTTCGGGCAAACCACCAACTTCGACCTGGCGCTCATCCGTTTCACGTATCAAAAAGCCAGTGAAATGGCTCAGGTCCTGAAACTGGAAGAAGATGTCATAAAATGGGACAGCATTTTAAATGAATGGCCTGATTTGGATATTGATCCTGAAACGGGATTCACTTTTGCACCCGGATTTCCCTATGCTGAATCGCACCGTCATTTCTCTCATCTCATGGCATTCCATCCACTCGGATTAGTAGATTGGAATAACGGTCCCCAGGAGCGTGAAATCATTTTGAACACGCTGAATAATCTGGAACAAAACGGTTCTGATCATTGGGTGGGTTACAGCTTTAGCTGGCTGGGGAATTTATATGCAAGGGCCATGATGGGTGAAAAAGCTGCCGAAACACTCAGGATCTTTTCTGAAAATTTCACTCTCAGGAACAGTTTCCATGTGAATGGGGACCAGTCAGGAAAAGGGTATTCCAATTTTATTTACCGCCCGTTTACCCTGGAAGGGAATTTTGCATTTGCCGCCGGCATCCAGGAAATGCTTTTGCAAAGTCATACCGGGGTTATCAAAGTATTTCCTGCCATTCCGGAATCATGGGAAAATGTTTCTTTCCATCAATTAAGGACGGTGGGAGCGTTCCTGATTTCAGCCAGTCTTGAGGATGGCCTGGTAAAAAAAGTGACCGTAATATCTGAAAAAGGAGAAGAAATGAAGATGCAAAATCCGTTCATAAATAGAGAATTTCAGGTTGAAGGCATCCATGTGGACCGTGTTCACATTGAGGAAGATTATCTGATTGTTCACACGGAACCAGGAGAAAAAATCACGTTTACAGGATTCTGATATGAAAGCTGGATTATGCAAGCAGAGATATGATTGGAAATGGACATATATTAAACCGGAATATTCTGATTTATTAAAACAATAATTGTTATTATGTAGATCGACTCTCTGAGTCGATTGCGTTTCAAAGAAACGCTCAAGATAACTTTATATTAATAAGCGACTTTGGAAAGTCGCTCTACAGGCATTATAAACAAGCGACTTACAAAGTCGCTCTACAGGCATTGTAAATACGCGACTTGGAAAGTCGCTCTACAGAAATTATTATATAAATAAATAATATGAATAGCGTTAAGATTGTATTGGTTTACACCTTGTACATCCTTCTCCACGCAGGTTGTGCAAGCAAAACAGAAATAAAACCCAACATCATCCTGTTCCTGGTGGATGACATGGGCTGGCAGGATACCTCTGTTCCCTTCCATACGGACACCACTAACTTCAACCGGTTGTATCACACTCCGGCCATGGAACGCCTGGCCCGTGAAGGAATGAAGTTTACCCAGGCCTATGCCAGTTCGGTATGTTCTCCAACCCGTATCAGCCTGATGACCGGGGTCAATGCTGCCAGGCACCGCGTAACCAACTGGACCTTATATAAAAATAAAAGTCAGGATGCTCCACATAGTACCCTTGAATTCCCTGTCTGGAATATGAACGGGATGAGTCCGGTTCCTGAAATTGAAAACACTTTTTATGCTATAGCCCTGCCCCAATTACTTAAAGATGCCGGGTATTTTACCATCCACTGCGGAAAAGCACATTTGGGAGCTATGAATACATCCGCTGCTGATCCGTTGAACATCGGATTCGATATCAATATTGCCGGTCATGCCGCCGGTGGACCGGGCAGTTATTATGGCCTCCAAAACTTTGGAAATGAATCCGGAAAACACACATTGCCATGGGGGATCCCGGGTTTGGAAAAATATCATGGCAAAGATATCTACCTGAATGAAGCTTTAACCATTGAGGCAAAAATGGCACTTGACAGTGCCATCCGAATCAAAAAACCATTTTTCCTGTATATGTCGCATTACGCTATTCATGCTCCCATTCAGGAAGACCAGCGATTTGTTGAAAAGTACCTGTCAGATACACTGCCCCTGGTTGAATCAAAATATGCATCCATGATCGAGTCCATGGATAAAAGTCTGGGCGATCTGATGGATTATTTAGACAGGCATGGTTTGGCAGAAAATACAATCATTCTTTTTATGTCGGATAACGGCGGACTTAGTGCTGCCATCCGTGGTGGGACACCTCATACACACAATCGTCCGCTTTCCAGCGGAAAGGGTTCGGCTCACGAAGGGGGCATCCGGGAACCAATGATCGTTAAGTGGCCGGGTATGGTAAAAGCCGGATCAAAATCCGATAACTACCTGATCATAGAAGATTTCTTTCCAACTATTCTTGAAATGACGGGCATAACCGATTATAAAGTACCACAAATGGTTGATGGAAAAAGTTTTATGCCGCTCTTAAAGAATGGAAAATCAAACGCCCCCGAGCGGTCTTTGTTCTGGCATTTTCCAAACAATTGGGGACCAACCGGGCCCGGTATCGGTGCCAGTAGTACTATCCGTAAGGGAGACTGGAAACTTATCTATTATTATGAGGATCAGTCCTATGAACTTTTTAACATTGAAAAGGACCTGGGTGAACATAATAATCTTTCAAAGGAATATTCTGAAAAGGTCGCTGCATTGAGTGAGGAACTATCTGATTACTTAAGATCTGTTGATGCTCAAAGACCCTTAATAAAATCAACAGGGGAACCATGTCCCTGGCCAGCTGCCGGAAAATAATTTTAACCCTTTACATATTTATAATGAAAGGACATCGCTACATCATTCCATCGTTCCATAATTCCTTTATCATTCTCAGACTACTGATAATTTTCTTGGTTTTTCTTGTTTCATGCAGCTCAGAATCCTCACACCAGATTGACCTGGCCGGCACATGGCAGTTTGCTGTGGATTCTGCGGATATTGGTTTACAGGAACAATGGTTTTCTGATGATCTGAAGGAACAAATCATTTTGCCAGGATCTATGGCAGAAAATAAAAAAGGTTTTGAAGTTTCTGTTAAAACCGCATGGACCGGTCAGATCGTTAATAATTCATGGTACACAGACAGCCTTTATGCCCCATACCGAAAACCTGACAATATCAAGATTCCTTTCTGGTTGACCCCTGTGAAGCATTATGTAGGTCCAGCCTGGTATCGGAGAATCATCACCATACCTGAAGAATGGGGTACGGGTCCGGTTGAACTTTATCTGGAGAGGACCCATTGGGAAGCCATGGCTTGGTTCGATTCCATTTACCTTGGTATGAAGAACAGTCTCAGTACGCCAAATGTGTTCCGCACACCAGCAATTGAACCAGGAATACATACCCTCACCATACGAATTGATAATCGAATAAAAATTGATGTGGGCCTCAATGCCCACAGTGTTTCAGACCATACACAAACCAATTGGAATGGCCTTATTGGAAAATTGGTTATTAACAAAATTCCTGATGCTATGATCGAAATCATTGAAATTTTTCCAAACCTGCAACAAAAATCCGCAAAACTCAAACTTCAAATTTTAAACCATACTGATAATACCATTCAAGGGTCGCTGATTGTTCAAGCATCATCAGAAAATATGAAGAGTAAACACCATCCTCCCCGAATTCAAAAAGTTATTGGTCTGGCTGCAGGATTGAACCAGGTAGAATTAGTTTACCCTCTCGGTCAGGAAATGCTAACCTGGGATGAATTCGCCCCCGCTTTTTATCAACTGGTCGCAACACTGGAGTATGAATCAGGGTCGACCGATTATAATACTGTATTTGGCATGCGGGAGTTTAAAGTCAATGGAACCCAGTTTGAAGTTAATGGCAGGAAAACTTTTCTGAGGGGAACCCTGGAGTGTGCTGTTTTTCCGTTAACCGGGTACCCACCAACAGATATCGACTCATGGAAGAAAATCATGCAAACCATTAAGGACTTTGGTCTGAATCATATGCGGTTTCATTCATGGTGCCCTCCGGAAGCAGCTTTTAAAGCTGCAGATGAAATTGGGATTTATTTACAGGTGGAATGCGGGGCATGGGCAAGCATTGGTAATGGCGAGCCAATCGATAATTTCATTATGGCAGAAAGTAAACGGATCGTCATGGAATATGGAAATCATCCTTCATTTTGTATGATGGCCTATGGAAATGAGCCCGGGGGATCAGATCAAGGTATTTTTCTTACGAAATTCCTCAAATACTGGAAAGAAAGAGATCCCCGAAGAGTTTATACTGGTGCTGCAGGATGGCCCGTTCTGGAAGAAAATGACTATCATAATATCCCGGAACCCAGGGGTCACCAGTGGGGTGCCGGTTTAAGCAGCCGGTTCAATTCTGAACCTTTGAATATGGATTATGATTATGGAAATATCCTTAAGAAATATAATAAGCCCGTCGTATCTCATGAGATCGGACAATGGTGTGTATTTCCTGACCTTTCAGAGATCGAGGATTATACCGGAGTATTAAAAGCTAAAAACTTTGAAATAGTAAGAGATAATCTCCAAAATAAGGGAATGCTACATCAGGCTCAGGCTTTTCTTTTAGCATCCGGAAAATGGCAAAGCCTGCTTTATAAAGAAGAAATTGAGACAGCTTTGAGAACGCCCGGATTTGCAGGATTCCAACTACTGGATCTCCACGATTTCCCTGGCCAGGGAACTGCTCTGGTAGGGGTTCTAAATCCATTTTGGGAAACAAAAGGATATATAAATGCTGAAGAATTTAAGTCTTTTTGCAATGATATAGTACCACTGGTGCGGTTAACGAAGAGGGTGTATACTAATAATGAGAAACTTGAAGTCCTTATTGAAATATCGAATTACAGTAAGGAAAGTATTGAGAGCGAGATCATAGTTGCAGTAAGGTACCCGGATGGCCGTGTTTTATTTAAAAAAACCATTCCCAAAAGAACCATTCAATCTGGCGGATTGAGCCCAATTGATACCGTTATTATACCTATAAAGAATGTTAGCATCCCATCCAGGCTAAAATTGTCAGTGGGATTAAAAGATTATTTTCATAGAGAAAATAACTGGGATATATGGGTCTATCCTGAAATGAACATTCAAAAAGAGAACAAAGATATTGCTATTACTGAAAATATTGATTCTGCTATTAATATCCTCAAAAATGGTGGTAAGGTATTACTAAACATCCCTCCCAAAACCATTGGATCCGATGTTCCATCAGGATTTACAACCATATTCTGGAATACTGCATGGACAAGAAAGCAAAAACCACACACATTAGGAATATTATGTGATCCTGATCACCCGGTTTTTGGGAGTTTCCCTACCAATTTTCATTCAAATTGGCAATGGTATGATATCATCGCACATTCAAGGCCCATGAACCTGGATTCATGGCCTGGAGAGTTATCACCACTAATTCAGGTTATTGATGATTGGAACACCAACCGGAAATTAGGACTTCTTATTGAGGCGAAAGTTGGAAATGGGAAACTTTTGCTTAGCTCAATTGATTTCAATGCAAGGGATGGTAGTCGCCTGGTGTCTGACCAACTCAAGTCCTCAATTTTTGATTATATGATATCAGAACGATTTGATCCTGAAATAGAAATTGATGAAAATGATATATATAGTCTGGTCGGCCCGCTTTATTAAATTCGTTTCGGTGGAAGGATTTGAGGGGCAAAACTTCAGCTCTCTGGCAGAGTTTGAGATAATTGGAACTGAAAATATACATTAGAATGCCCTCGTACCCATATAATATCCGGTATATCTCAAGACTGGCGGTTATTGTCGCTTTTGGAGGCCTTCTGTTTGGCTATGATATTTCGGTTATATCAGGTACCATCCCATTTATATCAGATTATTTCGATCTTAATGAATGGTGGAAAGGCTTTGTTGTAAGTAGTGTTTATATAGGCTGCATGATCGGTGCTTCCCTGGCCGGAAAACTGAGCGATCAATTTGGCCGCAAAGGCCTCCTCCTGGTCTCGGCCATACTTTTTGGTATTTCTGCGATAGGATCAGGACTCGCAACCAATCTTCCCGGCTTTTTCATCTTCAGACTTGTTGGAGGATTTGGTGTAGGAATGGCCTCTCTCCTGTCCCCATTGTATATTGCCGAAATTTCTCCTGCACATATTCGGGGCAGATTTGTATCCATTAACCAGTTCGCCATTGTTATTGGAATTCTTGTAGCATATTTCATTAATTACCTTCTAGTAAATACTGGCAATAATAATTGGCGCTGGATGTTTATGGCCGAAGGTTTACCCTCTATTGTATTCTTTACAGGAGTACTATTCGTCCCGGAAAGCCCCAGGTGGCTGATAAAGAGAGGAGAAAAAACCAGGGCTGGCGAGGTCTTAAAAAGAATTGGTGGCGAGAACTATTCAGAATGGTCGCTGACTGAGATATCGAACTCATTATTACAAAAATCAAGACATGGTTTAAGAAATCTCTTCGACCGCCCGTTAAGGCCTATTCTGATCATTGGCATACTACTGGCAATACTCCAGCAGTGGAGTGGGATCAATGTTATTTTCTTTTATGCCCCGGATATTTTTGCCAGTACGGGTATCAGTGTGAAATCACAATTGGGTCAAACGGTCCTTATTGGACTTGTGAATGTGACTTTTACAATACTCGCCATGTGGCTTGTTGACAAGATTGGAAGGCGAAGGTTAATGTTGATAGGTTCAGCTGGCATGGCTGTCTGTTATGTAATTATTGGGATGTTGTTCTATTCCGGTACTTTAAAAGGATTTGGGCTCTTGCTGGTTATGTTGATAACTATAGCATTTTATGCTTCTTCACTGGCCCCTGTGACCTGGGTGCTTATCTCAGAGATCTTTCCAAACAGAATCCGGGGGATGGCAATGGCAGTGGCAACTTTTTTTCTTTGGCTGGCATGCTATTCCCTTACTCTGACCTTCCCCATTATGATGGAAAATCTTTCAGGTTCATTGACCTTCTGGATCTATGCATTAATTTGTGTGGCCGGATTTTTATTTATTAATTTTAAGGTCCCTGAAACTAAAGAAATATCCCTCGAAGAACTTGAAAAATTATTAACAAAATAAAACATCAACCATTATGTTTATAAGAACTTTTTATCTGTTGCTGCTCAGTACAATTCTTCTGACCTCCTGTAATTCATCCTATACTGAATTTAAATCAGACAGATTTTCAATATCCATTGATGATCAGGGCAGGATTATCTCAATGGCCGGGACTAAGAACTTTGTTCCTGAAAGCCGATACACAGCTTTATTATCGGTAAAAACCGCTGAAAATTTGTTTAAGGCTGATAAAGCCATCTGGAATGAAGAAAAGTATATTCTTACACTACATTTCGGCGTTCCCGATAAGCATGCAGAAATTTCTATTCTCTCTAAATCAAGCCATATCAGTTTTGAATTAATAAGCCTGGAAGGATTTGAAAATCTTGAATATATCCTCTGGGGACCATACCCGACATCAATTGGATCAATTGTAGGCGAAACTGTTGGTGTTGTTCAGAACGAAGATTATGCCATTGGTATCCAGGCATTAAATATCAAAACTCTTGGAGGATATCCTACAAATGATGACGATTCGGAACCTTCTTTCAATATATTTGCCACTACCAGTTACGTTGACGTAGGTGATTCAGTGCAAGTGCTTTACAGGGGACAGACTGCCAAACATACCGAGTTTGGAAGTGTGCTCCAGGCATACTGCAGGAACAGGGATAAGGAAAGGATAATCCCAAGCTGGAAACATGATTATTATGTGGCGCCTCCCTATGATGATGGTGGTGTGGTGGGATCAAAGATTGCCTTATTTGGTTGTCCCCCGGACAAAGCCCTTGAAACATTAAGTGCCATTGAACTGGAAGAGGGCCTCCCCCATCCTGAAATTGACGGTGAATGGAATAAAATGGCCAGGCATTCCACTGCCTCATATCTCATTATGGGATTCGGGGAAGAAAACCTTGATGCCTGTCTCAGGATCACCAAAGAATCCGGGCTGAAATACCTATACCAGGGCGGGCCTTTTGAGAACTGGGGGCATTTTAAACTCAATCCCGTTCTGTTTCCCGATAACTGGGAAAGCATGAAACGCTGTGTGGAACGTGCAGAGGAACAAGGAATAAGGCTGGGGGTCCACACTCTGTCCAACTTTATTACAACCAACGATCCTTATGTTACTCCTGTTCCGGATCCGCGCCTGGCCAGGGTTGGATCCTCAAAACTCACATCAGCGATCGATGCAACACAAAATGACATACCTGTTGATGATTTGAAATTTTTCAATCAGATGAAGAATAATAACCTGCATGCTGCAGTTATCGGAAATGAGATCATC
>CAYOFK010000058.1:0-15894 GCA_964403185.1 uncultured Rikenellaceae bacterium
TATGACTGAGGGTTTAAGGATTGCTGATTCGTACATGGTTTTGATTTTTTTAATTCATACGAGCCGATAATCAGTCTGAACAAATCCGATCAGGGCAATTTCACGCATCTGAAATTGTATTTTTTCAGTAATTAAAAATGTTGATAGTACTACCTGTTCAGTGAACCTCCCGCTAAGGTTAAAGTTTTATATGTTTTGATACATCCATTTGCATGTATATTGAACATCTGCCTGTTTGATTTGTAAGGTCAGGATGTCCGTGAATAACTTTAAATCCCGTCTTTTTGTATAGTTGTGTTGCCTTTTTAAGTTTTGGGTGAGTCATTAATACAATCGATTCGTATTTCAAGCTTCTGGCTTTTTCAATGGCATGCTCCAGCATCTGTTTCCCCAGTTTCCTGCCGCGATATTTTTCTTTAATTGTAAATTTCTGAAGTTCACATTCTTTACGGTTTACCTGTAACAATGCATAGGTGCCAATTACTTCATTTTTTGAAACAAGAAAAAATATGTTGCCGTTGTTGTTAATTATTTCGTTGTAAGGATCTGATAGTACTTTAATGTCATGTTCAGTCAATTCCAAATATGATTTCAGCCAATCTTTATTTAATTTTTGGGAATCATTAAGGTACTTCTCGTCATATTCCGTAAATTCAATATCGTCAACGATTCGCTGATATTTTTGAGGCGGCTTCCGAGGGCTTTTGTTCCTAATTCTTTGATAAATTCCATGGGTGTTATGTAAGGACTTACGTAAACATTCAAGTATTATGCCATCGATCTTACAAGTTTGAATGACAGGGGAATATAGACTCATGAACGGTTTTTACATGTCACTGTTCTGGTCGAAAATGAACACGCATTGTTCAGAAATGAACATTCGTATAAACAGCAATATACATGTTCCTTGCCATCAGTTCAAAACTTTATTCCAACATCCTATAAATGAGAATTACGGAAATGATGTTTGGTCAGTTAAGCAACTCATCAAAGGTCCATGTGACGTAATACATGGCGCCGATTTGTGCAGAACCAAAGCTGGTGGTATGGTAATTATTCAGAAGATTTGATCCGCCGATTTTTATTCTGGAAAGGAGTTTTGGAAAGTGTAAGGTGACATGAGCATCCAGGATGGAATAGGCCGGAATCATTGCGGTTCCAAATGTGGATTCCCAGAGAAAAGCCTCCTGCCACCTGTAATTAATGTTGAATCCAATAACATGGGTCAGGTATCTGTTGCCTACTCCAACATTGAATTTATACCTGGGAGTATTGAACTGGGGCCGGAATCCTGTTGGAGGATCCTTAATATCTCCAAGCCGGTTGAAAGAAACATTCCCTTTAATAAGGAGGGCATTCCAGGTCCTGAATTCCCCACCCAATGCCCAGCCGTGGGCAACTACGGGGAATTCTGTGCTGACCGTGGTTTGGTATCGCACTTCATTCCCGGTATATGGATTCTGGGCCAGGGTCTGGGTTCCAAGGAACCCGTTATAACGGTTCTTGAATATATAAGCATCCACAAGCAACTGTTTATTCAGGATCAGCCCCTTGTATCCCAGTTCGTACGCCGTAACAGTTTCCGGCCTGAACGGAGGCACCTGATAAGGCCCGTTTTCAATAACTGCCGAATCGATGATTGGATTTTGACCTGAAAGTGGATACACGGGATTATCGGGAATGTTATATTTCTGATGCACGATAGGCAGGCCACCAATTATTTTGTAGGGTCCCACATCCAGGTCAACCATCTGATCGGCAATGGATGGAAACCTGAAAGCAGTTTGGACCGAAGCTCTGACATGGTGAGAAAGATCTGTTCCCAGGGAATACACGGCTGAAGCTCTTGGAGTCACCCTTCCTTTAAAGTACTGGTTCTTATCATACCGTGCAGAGACAGTTAGTTTTAACCGTTGCTTAATCATCTCTTTTGCCACCTGCACATAGGCTCCGAATTGATTGATACTGACGGGACTGCCGGGCTTGTCTATAAAAACGGTTCCGTCACTGTCTATCAAGTAAAGCCGTGCGCTTGCGCCTGCAATAAACTCCACCACCCTAAACAGGGAGCTGAGATTGTACATCCCTTCAAGGTGGTACAACCGGCTTTTATCAATAACCATGGCGCCTCCCTGGTTGACAGGTGTGGTAATGATCCGGTCATACAGGGAATTGAATTCACCGGTTCCGGGAAGTGGAAACGCCGGTTTTGCCGGGTCGAAAACAGTTCCATTGCGGTCTCTGTTATCGGCAACGGTTCTGGCAAACTCATAGGCCGTGCTAAGCGGTTCACCCATGAGCAGGAGTGGTGTAAAACCGGAGATATAATCCTGGTACCATTGCTGGCTGGGTTTCCAGCTTTCATTCAGCTTCAGGGCGGCGCCTCCGGCATCGTATGATGCACCGGAATTGTCAACAGTAGTGTATATGCGTAAAAAAAAGACCGGACTTTTTATTTCTGCACGGATGTTGGTGATGCCAAAGTCTTTCAGTGAAAACCGGTTCTGGGCAGTATAAACACTGGTACCCCTGGCAAAACCGGCCTGAATAAAAGCTTCAAACTGATTCCTGAACCGGTAGTGCAAAGAACCGCCAATACGTACATTCCTGGTCCCGTAATCAACAAGATCTTTTTCTTCCCATCCTGTACGGCTCACCACCTGATCGGGAAACAAATTTACAATGCGCCGGACCTCAGCGTCATACTCCGGTGTGCCGGGAATGTAACCCTGGGCTTCAGCCACGCCTGCGGCAACCTGGGGCGCAACATCTTTAAGATTCACCGGAACGATGATGTCGTCACCGTACACATTCACTCCATCATAACCCGGATTAGTCCATCTTGAACTGCCGGGATCATCCAGGTTGTACTTGTCGCGCAGGTCGTAGGCATGCCAATCGGTAGCCTGTAAATATCCTGCGGTAATTTTAAATGCGAGTTTGTTGTTAAAAGCTTTGGCATATCTGAAATTAAGCTCTCCCATAGGGTTGGCTCCATAAGGGTGCGGCGCGTTTAAATTCATTGCACCTCCCTGCATGGAAAAGCTCAGGCCCTGGAATTCAAAAGGATCCTTACTGGTCATCAGCAAAGTGCCATTCATACCACCCGGACCATACAAGGCGGAGGAAGCTCCGACCAGTAGCTCCACACTGTTAACATCCAGTTGACTTACCCCAAATATATTTCCTGCACTAAAGCTTAATCCGGGAGGGATATTTTCAATACCATCCACTATCTGGTTCATCCTGAAGTTGGCCTCACCTGTAAACCCGCGTGTATTCGGATATCTGAAAGTCAGGCTGTGTACATTCATATCCACCCCTTTTAACTGGTGGAGCCCATCATAAAAATTGGCGGCAGAGTTTTGCTGTATCTGGATGTTTGACAACTTTTCAATAGTAACCGGCGATCTCATGATGCTTTCAGGGATCCTGGAAGCGGAAACCACCACTTCCTGACCAAGAAAAATCTGTTCTTCAAGCGTAATGGAGAGATATATTGCAGGATTTGTGATCTTAAATTCCTGGTTCTGATAACCCATCATAGAAACCACAATGGTAAAAGGAAGAGAGACTCTTGTTTCAAGTTTAAATGAACCGTCCCGTTGCGTGATTGTTCCTTCCATTGCATCTTTAATGACGATGCCAGCACCTGTAAGGGCATTCCCTGTGTTTTTTCCGGAAACGGCACCCTTAATGGAGATCAACTGCCCGCTAAGAGGCAGGGCAATACAAACAAACAGAAACAACAAAATGTTTCGTTTCACGCTGAAATACATTGTAGTTAACGGTACGGTCCGGGATCAAAATTAAGAAAAAAATCAGGATACAAATTGGAGTGATTAAAATATGTATATTTAAAAACCGTTAATCACAAAAATCAAATGTTATGAATTTCAGGAAATTCCAGATTATTGGACTGATACTCCTTTTGATACAGGCAGGCATTATGTCCTGTACCAAGGGGGAGGAAGAAGAAGTAGACCCTATGGTTGGTACCTATGTTTTTACCTCTGCTAAGTTTAATGGGCCGGTTACGATCATCATACAAGATACAGCCACGGATTTTATTTCCGGCGATGATGCGTCTCAGTTTGTTGGTCCGGGTTTGTTGGGGGCTGCACCCTGTGCAAATTCCCAGAATGCGGCCGTGGATTTACGTAAAAACGGCACGGCTTTCTATACCTGTCTGAATGAAGCAAACGAGGTGCAGATGGGTACCTGGAGCGTTGATACCGACCGGACGGTGTTGTCCATCAATATCAGTAACCCCATGCCATTTGCATTGCGCATTGTGAACTTAAAGGCAACAAGTAACTCCTTTTCCGGAACCGTTGAGAATTTTCCGCTGCCCCTGGATACCGCATATGAAATTGGGGCATCAATTCCCGGGACGGGACTGAATTACCAGACGGCCTCAGTGGATGTAAACTTCACCAAAGCTTCCAAATAGTGAATCTGAGAAGAACAGCACATTTACTTCGCGGCATTGCCCGGTATACCCTGCTTGTATTTGGTGTCCATTTGGAGCAAATTTCCTCCAATTGCTTAAGTTTAAAATAATCAATAATTTAGCATCAATAATTAGAATCTTCTAAATACATGAAGTCTGGCCTGGAAGTTGATAAAGCCCTGATCTTTTCTCTTTTTAAGGACATGATCAGGTATAAAATTAATTATGGTTACCGGGGCTTGTTTACCAGGGCTGTAACGGATGGCCTGATACATTTTGCGCAGAGCATATTCAATGTTTCGGGGATTCAGAAAAGGACTAAAAAGCGAGCCTTTTACATTCTGGTGGAATGTGTTCAAAACATCACCAGACATCAGGAACTTCCCGATAGTGAAATTGCAGAATCAGACGGGATTTTTTTAATTCAGAGTGCCGGGGAACAGTTTAACATTTCCCAGGGGAACATGATACAAAACGATAATATTTCTTCCCTTGAACAAAAACTGGAAGAGGTGAATGAGCTTGATCCCGAGGATCTTAATGTGTTTTATAAAAAGAAGTTGCGCGACACGGCCATTTCTGACAAAGGAGGAGCCGGCCTTGGATTGATTGAAATAGCCCGGAAATCGGGGAATAAGATCGATTATAAATTCCAGAAAATTGATGACCACTACTCTTTCTTTTTTATGGATACACTGATCAGTGATCCGTCTGTGAAGAATTCAACCGAACCTATATCCTTTTTCGGCATTGATATTACAGGCCGTCTGATGACCACTTTCGGTGAGAATGGCATCAATCTGATCTATTGCAGCCGTTTTTCAGACCAGGGAGCTTTTAATCTTCTGGATATTATTGAAAATCTGAAGTTAAGCCAGGATCAGAAATCTGTGGTCAGGAAAAGAATTTATGCCGTACTCGTTGAATTGCTTCAGAATATTTCGCAGCATGGAACAGATTCTGAGGATTATGAAGGAAAAACGGGAATACTGCTCATGGGTTCAGATAAGAAAACCAATAAGATCATCACAGGGAATATCATAAAAAACCAGGAACAGGCACTTCTTGCAGAGCAGATTGACCTGGTCAACAGTCTTGATAAAAAGGGTCTTGAGGCATTATTTATCCAAAGACTGACCGATCCGGACCTGTCCAATCCGTTAAAAAACGGCATGGGACTGATCGACATGCGTATGAAAAGCGGAAATCCGCTGGTTTACGACTTCATCCCTCTTGACAAGGAATTCTCATTTTTCTCCATACAGGTTTTTATAGATAATTAGTCCCTGTTCGCGGGTTATCCAATACCCCTGCCCCATACACGATCTTTATCGCAATAAAACGGTATGGTTCTTAATTAACAATACCTTATATTTCAGCGCCTTCAGAACAGGGAAGTGAGGAACATTTTATTATTTCAGAAATTTCAGGTAGTAAGGGGTAAAAAAATCGAAAGGATATGTCATTCCTTTTGGCATATTCCAGATCATCAGGGCCAGAAATAAAGCAAGACAACTCAATTTATTATTGGGTGCCATTCATTCTGATTACCGGGGTAAGGGACTGGATACAATCCTTGGTGTCAGCATGTTGAATTCTGCTCACAAGGCGGGACTGGAATACATTGACAGCCACCTGGAATTCGAAGATAATGTGAAAGTGCGGGGAAGTTTATAAACGCTACAGAATTTTTCAAAAGAAATTTCAATAAAAGTGACCCTCTTTTCAGGCTCAATATTAATGAGTCTGTAATTTCTGAAGAAATAATGCTAAATCTCCGTTTTTTTAAAGATATTTGCAGGTTTTTTACATGAACTAAGTATAAATTTGCAGATTCATACGGAGAGAAACCATTATGAGTTACCTGAAATATGATAAATCCCAACTGGTTAATCTGGAATATTCCTTAAGCAGGGAAGTGCTCAGAACGAACCGGGCAGGATCCTATGCGCTCACTTCCCTGGTTGGGTGTAATACGAGGAAATACCACGGCCTACTGGTTTGCCCCCTGGAGCATTTTGGCGGGGAACGTCATGTTCTTTTATCTGCTATTGATGAAACGGTGATTCAGCATGAAAAAGAATTCAATATTGGGATACGTAAATACCAGGGCGATTATTACGAACCAAAGGGCCATAAATATATCAGAGATTTTGAAGCGGATGAGGTTCCCGTAACCACCATCCGCGTTGGAGGAGTTGTTTTTACCAGAGAACGTTTGCTGTCAGAACGCCGGGAACAGATCCTGATAAAATATACCCTCAGGGAAGCGCATTCAGAAACCATCATGCGGTTTCAGCCTTTTCTTGCTTTCAGGGAAAATCACAAACTCTCGGAGGCAAATATGTATGCCAATACAAAATCAGCAGCGGTTGAGAACGGAAGGAAATTCAGGTTATACGACGGTTATCCCCACCTGTTCATTCAGTTTTCAAAAAAGCCTGAATTTGTAGCTGTTCCTGACTGGTATTATAAAGCCGAATATATCAGAGAGCAGGAGCGGGGTTACCAGTATCAGGAAGACCTGTATGTGCCGGGATATTTTGAGGTTCATGTTAAAAAAGGTGAAAGCATAATCCTTTCAGCCAGCACGCGGCAGATAAACCCGTCAGGCTTAAAGCAGGAATTTACAAGGGAATCAAAAAAACGCATCCCAAGGAATGGATTTAAAAACTGCCTGATCAATTCAGCCGAACAATTTTTTATCAGACGCAAAGAGGAAGTGAATATTATTGCAGGTTATCCCTGGTTTGGTGTGTGGGGCCGTGATACTTTCGTATCGGTGCCCGGATTAACCCTTGCCCTTGATGATCCGGATACCTGTAAGGCTGTTCTTGATAGCCAGGTTAAGAAAATGAGGGCCGGTTTGTTTCCCAATATTGAGGGGAGTAAGGGGCACGCATTCAATTCTGTTGACGCAGCGCTATGGTTCATCTGGGCTGTGCAGCAATACACCGGTTATACAGGTAATTCCGGAGCCACATGGAGTTTGTACGGAAATGCCCTGAAAGAGATATTGGAAGCTTACAGGGATGGCACCGGGTTTGGTATCGGCATGAAAGAAAACCATCTTATTTATGCCGGCGCTGAGGGGAAAGCCCTGACATGGATGGATGCTATTGTCCATGATGGTCCGGTAACGCCCCGCATGGGTTATAATGTTGAAATTAATGCCTTATGGTATAATGCCGTTTGTTTTTATATTGACCTGGCCGGACAGTCAGGCAACCAAAGCAGTATAGGTTCCTGGGAGGCCATCCCGGAGAACGTGGCGAAATCATTTATTGAAGAATTCTGGAGTGCTGAAAAAGGCTATCTCGCAGATTATACAACAGATGGGAAAAAAGACTGGTCGGTGCGTCCAAACCAGATCTTTGCAGCATCTTTACCATTTTCACCCGTGGATGACGAGATAAAAAAAGCCATTCTTGATGTGGTGGAAAATAACCTGTTAACGCCCCGGGGATTGCGGACCCTGTCTCCAAGAGATCCTGATTATAAGGGAACTTATTCGGGAACACAGGAAGAACGGGACCGTGCATACCATCAGGGCACTGTTTGGCCCTGGCTTTTCGGACATTTTGCAGAAGCCTATTTGCGGCTGTATAAAGCCAGTGGATTGAACCGGATACAAACCCTGATAAATGGTTTTGAAGATGAAATGGTGAATGACGGGATCGGATCCATTTCTGAGATCTATGATGGAGATCCTCCACACCGTGGTAAAGGAGCCATTTCACAAGCCTGGAGTGTGGCGGAAATATTGCGATCAATGAAATTAGTCGAATCATTAAAAGGAACCACCCGGGATAAATAATATTGAGCGATGAAAGTATTGATGTTTGGTTGGGAGTTTCCGCCTCATATTTCCGGAGGTTTAGGCACCGCAAGTTTTGGCCTGGCACGGGGCATGTCGGCCATCCCGGGCATGGATTTGTTGTTTGTGGTGCCAAGGGCCTACGGTGATGAGGACCAAAGTATCGCCCGGCTGATCGGAGCCAGTGATATACCGGTTACACATAAAAAACTGGCTCTTGGAAAACTGAAAAAAAGCATTGATTATTTTGAGGTCAGTTCGGGCATTGTACCTTATGTAGATCCTGAGGACTTCTGGAAGCTTAAACAAAAAAAAGTTTCCGGCAGTTATAATTATATTCAAACTGATTCTGAAGGAAAAATACAGTTTTCAGGAAAGTATGATGAAAACCTGCTGGAGGAAATTGCTAAATATGCCATTGTGGCTTCGGTTATTGGTCGGGAGCAATCTTTCGATCTGATCCATGCTCACGACTGGCTGGCATATCCTGCCGGGATTGCGGCTAAGGAAGTATCCGGAAAACCACTGGTCATTCACGTTCATGCTACCGACTATGACAGAAGTGGCGGAAAGGTGAACCCGGATGTTTATGCCATTGAAAAACGGGGCATGGATGCCGCTGATAAAATCATTACAGTGAGCAATCTGACCCGGAGGATTGTCATCGAGAAGTATCACATTCCGGCCGGAAAGGTGGTGACCGTATATAATGCGGTGGAACCACAGAAAAAAATTGCAGGAAATGGGTTTAAAGCGGGCCCTGAACGTGAAAAAATAGTGACCTTTCTCGGAAGGATCACCATGCAAAAGGGTCCCGAATACTACATCGAGGCTGCCGGTTTGGTCCTTTCCAGAATGCGGAATGTTCGTTTTGTAATGGCCGGCAGCGGAGATATGTTAAACAGGATGATTCGACTGGCCGCTTCGAAAAAAATCATGGACAGGTTTCATTTTACCGGCTTCTTAAAAGGTCCTGATGTATTTAAGATGCTGAGACAGAGCGATGTATATATCATGCCCTCGGTTTCGGAACCATTCGGAATCTCACCCCTGGAGGCCATGCAATCGAATGTTCCTGTGATTATTTCGCATCAGTCGGGTGTGGCGGAGATCCTCACACATGCCATAAAAGTTAATTACTGGGACATCGAAGCCATGGCCGATGCAATTTATGGTATGTTAAAATATCCGGCATTGTATAAAATGTTCAGCAAATATGGGAAACAGGAGGTGGACGAACTGAAATGGGATCACTCAGCCAATAAGGTACACCAAATCTATTCCGAGCTTACAAATTAGAATTAAAATCATTAGAAATCCTATGAAAACCGTTTGTTTATACTTTCAGGTGCACCAGCCCTTCAGATTTAAAAGGTACCGGTTTTTTAATATTGGGCACGATCACTATTATTATGATGATTATGCCAATGAGTCAATCATGCGCAAAGTCGCGGAGAAATGCTATCTGCCGGCAAATCAATTGTTGCTCGACCTGATCAATGCACATAAAGGAGAATTCAGGGTGGCGTTTTCAATTTCCGGAATGGCCCTTGACCAGTTTGAGTTATATGCTCCGGACGTATTGGACTCATTCAGGAGGTTGGTTGATACAGGCGCCGTTGAACTTCTTGCCGAAACCAACGCCCACTCACTGGCTGCCCTGAAAAGTGAACAGGAATTTAAACGACAGGTGAGAATTCATGAAGAACGGCTGTTGAAATATTTTCACAAACGTCCGGAGGTATTCAGAAACACAGAGCTGGTATATTCTGATCGCATGGGTGAGCAGGTTGCTAAAATGGGTTTTAAGGGAATGTTGGCAGAAGGAGCCAAACATATTCTTGGCTGGAAGAGCCCTAACATGCTCTATTGCAATGCCATTCAACCCAAGCTTAAAGTTTTGCTGCGAAACTTCAAGCTCAGTGATGATGTTGCTTTCCGGTTTTCCAGTAAGGGTTGGAGTGAATATCCCTTAAATGCTGAAAAGTACGCAAGTTGGATGACCTCATTACCGGAAAATGAAGAAATTATTAATTTGTTTATGGACTATGAAACCTTTGGGGAGCATCAGTGGGAAGAAACAGGAATTTTTGATTTTCTGAGAGCGCTTCCGGAGACCCTTCTGTCCTCAAAGAAGGCCCGCTTTGCCACTCCATCTGAAATCATGGAAAAATCGCAACCGGTTGCCACCATACAGGTATCCCATCCTATTTCCTGGGCTGACGAGGAAAAAGACCTGACAGCCTGGCTGGGAAATGAACTTCAGGAAGAAGCATTCAATAAACTGTATGACCTGGAAGGACAGGTTGCCAGACTTGATGATCCCCATATCAGGAAAGACTGGAATAATCTTCAAACCAGTGACCATTTTTATTACATGTGTACAAAATTCTTCTCTGATGGCGAGGTGCATGCTTATTTTAATCCTTATGAATCTCCCTATGATGCGTTTATAAATTATATGAATATTCTGAGTGATTTTGCCATCAGGGTGGAATCTTCCCTCCCGGAAACCACTACCGGGGCCAATGAACTGAAAGAACTGATTTTATCAAAAGACAAGGAAATTGAGAAACTTAAAGCACAACTGGACAGGCTGAAAAAACCTTCCGTGGTTCATAGGAAAAAGGGGGTTGGAAATACCAGACGGCCCGGTTCAGGAAAATCCGCAGCAAAAGCCACCAGGAAAACTGCTCCGGGATCAGCAAAAAAAAGTTGAAGTTTATAAACCAAAGCCTTTCGTTATTATGGTTAGTGCCGCCTGAATGGGGCATGTGATCAGTACATTATTTTTATAGGATATATGGAAAAATTGAAAATTGAGCCGGGAGCACTGTTTGAAATAAGCTGGGAGATCTGCAATAAGGTTGGAGGGATCCATACTGTTATTTCCACGAAAACACCGGCTCTGTTAAATAATTTCAAAGGGAAATATGTTTTGATAGGACCGGATATCTGGAGAGATGAGGATCAGAATCCTGAATTCGAGCCAGATCCTGAATTGTTCAAAGAATGGAAACTGCAGTTCCGGGATAAAGCTTTTGCAGTTAAAACCGGCAGATGGAAGGTGGAGGGAAAGCCCATTGTTCTGCTCATTGACTTCTACCCCCTGATTGGCAAGAAAGATGAAATATTTTCCCTGCTGTGGGAGCACTATAAACTGGACTCCATTTCAGGTCAGTGGGACTATATTGAACCTGCCTTATTTGGGTATGCTGCAGGGCAGGTTATAGAAGACATCTGTTCTTTTTATGAAGGTTTTCAGCAAAATGCCATTGCTCATTTCCATGAATGGATGACAGGCGGAGGGGTATTATATCTGAAGGAAAATGCACCCCATATCGGGACCGTATTTACCACACATGCCACTGCGCTGGGACGGTCAATTGCAGGAAACAACCGGCCATTATACAGCAAGATGAAAGACTATCATCCTGCCAGAATGGCTACAGAATTCGGGATGGCTTCAAAGCAATCGCTGGAAAGCCTCTCAGCCCGGAATGCAGACGGGTTTTCCACGGTAAGTGAAATAACAGCCCGGGAATGTATCCAGTTCCTTGGTAAAAAACCAGATGTTATAACACCAAACGGATTTGAGGATTCATTTGTTCCCCCGGCGGATGATTTTGAGAACAAACGACGGCAGGCTAAAATTAAATTGTTGTCTGTTGCCAAAAATATGGGACATAAGATCCAGGATGATGCCTTTTTGATCGCTACCAGTGGCCGCTATGAATTCCGGAATAAAGGCTTAGACCTGTTTATCGATGCCCTTGCAGGAATGTCAGGAAATTCGGGATTGACAAAGCAGATCATAGCTTTTATACTGGTTCCTGCCGGAACCTCCGGTCCGCGAAAAGATCTTAATGATGCATCGCAGGGCATTGATCAGGATGAGAATATGAAATACCTGACCCACATTTTGCAGGATCCGGAAAGTGATCCGGTACTGAATTTCTGTAAGGAGAAAGGTTTGGATAACTCTGATGCCAGCCGGGTAAAGATCATTTTCACCCCATCTTACCTGAATGGAAATGATGGCGTTTTTAATATGAACTATTATGATCTGTTAATAGGGTTTGACCTGACCGTTTTTCCAAGCTATTATGAGCCCTGGGGATACACTCCACTTGAAAGCCTGGCTTTTCACATACCTGCCGTAACCACCTCGCTGGCCGGCTTTGGAAGATGGGTGGATACTCATGTTAAAGATCAGGGAGATGGGATCAGGGTCCTGAAGCGCACAGATGGTTCCTACGGGAAAGTAGTCGTTGAACTGGCAAATGCCATCAGTCATTATGCTGCACTCACTCATGATGAAATGGCCTTAGCCCGTACTAAGGCATTTGAAATTTCAAGAGTTGCCTTGTGGGAGAACCTTGTCATCCATTACTTTAAATTGTATGCCCGGGTTCTTGAAACCTCAGGCAAAAGGTATTCAATTATTGAATTGCCGCAGCCCGGAGAAAGATCCTATACACCACCTGTGGAATTGAAAGATGGTGATCCGGTCTGGCGTGAGTTGTTTGTGGAGTCCAGGCTTCCCGATGGACTGTCATTTCTGAAAGAACTGGCCGGAAACCTCTGGTGGTCCTGGAACCATGAGGCTATAGCGCTCTGGGAATCAACAGATCCGGTTTTGTGGGAGGAATGTCAGCACAATCCGGTTGAGCTTATTGAGAAGGTCAATTATAAAAGATTATTGGTTCTTCAAAAGGATGACTCATTCATGTCGCGGCTTGAAAACGTTGATAAAGATTTCAGAAATTATATGGATATAAAACCAGGGAAGAATAAACCCCTGGTTGCCTATTTCAGTATGGAATATGGCCTGCATGACAGCCTGAAGATCTTTTCCGGCGGGTTGGGTATTCTGGCCGGAGATTACCTGAAGGAGGCGAGTGATTCAAACGCAAATATTGTTGCCATCGGATTGTTATACCGTTATGGTTATTTTAAACAGGTACTAACCATCAACGGAGAGCAAACAGCCGCGTATCATCCGGAGCATTTTTCGCGCATCCCGGTTTTTCCGGTTCGCGATGAAACAGGTGAAAGGCAAACCATTACCATTGTTTTTCCGGGACGGGACGTTACGGCATATTTGTGGAAGGTAAATGTGGGCCGGATCAATCTTTATTTGTTGGATACCGATCATGAAATAAATCAGTTACAGGATCGCAGCATAAGCCATAATCTTTATGGCGGAGATCTGGAAAACAGACTGAAACAGGAAATCCTGCTTGGTATTGGAGGCATCAGAGCCCTGAGAAAACTTAATATTCAACCGGATATTTACCACAGTAATGAGGGCCATTCCGCTTTTATTGGCCTGGAACGGCTGAGGCATTTCATAAGTGAGCATGGATTAAGCTTTGATGAAGCCCTTGAAGTGGTTCGCGCATCTGCACTGTTTACAACACATACTCCGGTTCCGGCAGGACACGACATGTTTCCGGAGGACCTGGTCAGAACCTATATGTCTCATTATCCTGAAAGGTTGAATATAAGCTGGGACCGGTTTATGGAGTTAGGCCAGCATAGCAGGCAAAAACGGGACGAAGATTTCAATATGAGTTTTCTGGCAGCCAGACTATCATTATTTATGAATGGAGTCAGTAAACTGCATGGTTCAGTGAGCCGGGAGTTATTCAAAGATCTATGGCCGGGCTACCTTCCCTCTGAATTGCCTATAGGATATGTTACCAATGGGGTGCATTATAAAACATGGACTCATCCCGACTGGATTGGCTTGTTTAAAAAGCATACCGGGACGGATTGGGGTTCTGAGCGAGCTCCCATGGGATTGTGGAGAAAAATAAAAGACATTGAAAATGAGGAGATCTGGTCGGTAAAACAGCACATTAAAAGCCGGATGATCGATCACATTAAAAGACGCCTTACCGAATCCTGGACCAAGCGCAAGGAAAGTCCGAAATACATCCTGGAAATTGTTGATAAGCTGAATGATAAAGCCTTAACCATTGGATTTGCACGGAGGTTTGCGACCTATAAAAGAGCGCATCTCCTGTTTAAGGACCTGGAACGGCTGGATCGTATTGTAAACCATTCAAAACGTCCCGTACAGTTTATCTTTGCAGGAAAAGCGCATCCAAATGACAAGGCAGGCCAGGATCTGATTAAAAACGTTATTCAGATTTCAAAACGACCTGAATTTTTAGGAAAGATCCTGTTCCTGCAGAACTATGACATGACTCTTGCCGCCCAATTGGTTCAGGGGATGGATGTTTGGTTAAACACGCCTACACGGCCTCTTGAAGCTTCCGGTACCAGTGGTGAGAAGGCGGTAATGAATGGCACTCTGCATTTCAGTGTGCTGGATGGATGGTGGAGTGAAGGATACAAACCGAATGCCGGCTGGGCCATTTCCGAAAAGCGGACCTATGATAATCAGGATTTTCAGGATGAACTGGATGCGGAAACCATATATAATTTATTGGAATCTGAGATCATACCATCTTTCTATAAAAGGAACAGGGATGGAGTGTCTGATTCCTGGGTGGGATTTGTTAAAAATTCCATGACAGAAGTAGCTCCCGATTTCACCATGTCAAGGATGCTGGATGACTATATAAATAAATACTATAATCCCCTGCATGAAAGGAGCATACAAGTTCAGAAACAAGATTTTTCACAGGCAAAATCCATTGCCGGATGGAAAAAACGGATCAATGCGCATTGGAACCAGGTTGAGGTTTTGTCATTACATCTTTCAGGCGATGGTAGTTACAACTTCGTTAGCGGTCAGGAGTACCTGGGGGAGATCAGTATTGATTTCAAAGAATTGGATCCGGAAGATATCGGCATTGAGTTGATCGTTTCAAAAGATCATGAGTGTGGAACGGAACTGATACACCGTCAGGACATTCATCTTCAGTCATTTGAGAATGGCAAAGCCATCTATAAAGCAAGCATAATCCCAACACAATCAGGTGGATTTAATTTTGGATTCCGCATGTATCCCAGGCACCCGAAGTTGCCCCACAGACAGGATTTTCCACTTGTCCGTTGGTTTTAGTGTCTCTCAGGGGAGGCGCCAAAGATCCCGGAAGTGGGCAGTTTCTTAAGCACAATGGCCGTCCGGCTTGGCAGGTAAACCGACAAATAAAACGGATGATCTGTGACAATCTTTCCGGCTTTGGTGGCATAATACACCTGGTTTGATTGTACATTTCCGAATCCCCCAAATTCTTTGGCGTCCGTGTTCAGAACCAATTGGTATTTTCCGGCCTGTACCGGAAGGCCGTAATCCGTAAAAGACTGTACAGGATTCAGGTTAAATATAAACAAGAGGCTCCCCCGTTCAATGGAAAGCACCTGGTCAGAAATGTGTGAAAAATTTTTACATGGAAAGGATGCTTCCAGAATTTTTTCTGAATTCACAAGGGCGATCATTTCCCTGTCGAAGTCTCTCAGATTATGGAATCTCAGGTTTTCATTATCCACAAGTGACCATTGCCGGCGCGCATATTTATAGGACCAGTTGTTTCCCTCCCTTGGAAAATCTATCCATTCAGGATGTCCAAATTCGTTGCCCATAAAATTCAAATACCCACCTCCTGCCATGGATATGGTCATGAGTCTGATGATCTTGTGCAGGGCC
>CAYOFK010000059.1:0-15876 GCA_964403185.1 uncultured Rikenellaceae bacterium
TTGAACAACCTTATGTACATACCGCTGCCGTTGCAATGGCCAACTTCGACCAGATCAGGGAAGACACGGAGTTCTTGTGAACCACTGAAAACTTTCAGACCTTCCGCTAATGGATTGTCTTTTGCATACCGTGGTTTGCCGGTTCATTTTATTTTACCAGTTTGGGATTCTTAGATTTTATCTCTTCATAGAGTTCATCTGGCAGTTTAGACAATGAAAGGGTTTTGGTTTTTAACAATTGTTCTACCGTTAATCCTTTGGCCTGGCCCATTCTGGCACCTTTAAAGATCGTCCCGGAAAGGTCTGCTCCCGTAAAATCAGCGGTATTCAGATTTGCATTTGTAAAATCAGTGCCAATCAGAGAGGCCTTGCTAAAATCCGTTTCCTGCAGAAGAGCAAATCTGAATTTTGCTTTTTCCAGTTTGCTGCCGGAAAGATTTGCATAACTCAATGTTATATAATTGAAAGCTGCCTTTGTCAAATCCAAATTCGAAAAATCTGCGGATCTGAAAAGTGCCATATCATAGCCCCATTCATCCATTTCAAAATTAATCATGCCCCGGTGGTCTCTGACGGATTCAGCGTCACTCAGGGGAATTCCAAGCTTCCCCAGAACCCCTTTGTAGGTCTTCATAAACTCCTTGACCGTAAAACCACCGATGGAAACTGTTTTAGGGTCCTTTAAACCGGTGTCCTGAGCGCTGATGAAAGCGCTACATAAGAATGCCAGCACAATTCCGGTTAGTCCGGACTTAATAATTGTGTTCATGATGGATTAACATTTGGGGTTAACGGGGAAAAAGTACGAAAATATTTTAAAAAAATTATTATTATTTTGATAAAGTTAAGATGGAATTTTCTTATTATTGAATCACTTAACACTTAAAACATCATGAATCATTCTTTTTATCCGGACGTCATTACAAATCTTCCTGAAGCGAATATTCCCTTTAAGGGTGTGCGTGGCTGGCTTTCACAGGCCGCCAATCACCAGATTGTTTTTTTTGATATTGAAGACATTGGAGAAGTGGCAGAACATGTTCATGGAGCCCAGTGGGGCACGGTGTTTGAAGGCGAAATGGAACTCAGTATAGGGGGTGTCAAAAAAATCTATAAAAAAGGGGATTCCTATTTTATTCCTGCAGGGGTACCGCATGGCGCTGTTTTTAGGAAAAGGACATTTCTTATGGACTTCTTCGCAGATGTACACAGGTACGAGCCTAAATAATTAAGAAAACAAATTTCAGATTTCCACTAATGACCGGAGGAATCCGTCTGGAATCTGATATTCCGCCCTTATCAAGCCAATATCTGCCGGCCTGTATCCGGCTTCGTATGATGTAACTCCAAACCGCCCTGTTTTGAATGACTATTTGAAGGTATATTTAATACCTGAAGCCAGATTTATGGCAATGGGAGTGGCCGTTCCGAAAATTGGTTCAATTCTTAATCCAAGGGGAATTACAAAATTGTCGGAAATGCTTAATGCATAACCGGCACCTATCAGCAGCCCGGGCACGGTGCCGTCATGAAATATGTGCAGTCCTGCACCGGTTTTAATAAAGAACTTGTCGTTAAAATATTTAGAAAAATAGATGACAAGGTTGGTGGTCCACTCCGTGCGCCAGTTATACCATGAATAACCGGGGACCGGATATTCCCAGTAATAAAGGCGGTTCGTTCCGAGTTCCCCCCCTATCAGGCTCCCTCCCTTCAATTCGTATTCCACATAGCCCTTAATAACAAAACTGTAGTTATTCCAGTTTGAGAGAGCATATTCCAAAGTGTTCTGAACATCAATCGCCGTGATGCCTGCTCCTGCAACCAGACCGACCGATTTGAACTGAGCATTGGAAAGGGAAATACAAATAAAAAATATCAATGCGGCAAAAATTGATTTCATAGTAAAGGATTTAATGAGTAGTAATAATCTCAACCAATATAATCATATATTTTCACACCGCAACGTCCGGTAAAAGTTTGAGATCAGAATTTCACTCGAACAGTTGTACGTTCCCGCCTGTATGGAAAAACAGGATGTTTTCATCTGTTCCGAACAGGCCTTTTCGGGCATAATCAATCAAACCGGCTGCAGCTTTTCCGGTGTAAACCTCATCCAAAAAAAGCCCCTCCCTGCGTGTAAAAATCCGGATGGCCTCCTCACATTCAGGTGTATTTTCCCTGTAACCCTCTCCCAGATAAGAATCATCTGATTTTATGGCCTTTGATATCCGTGATTTATTCACTGTAATTTTCAACAGGGCCAGGGTTTCCATAACCAGACAGAAAACTTTTTCCTCCTGTTCCCCACTGCTTCTGGAAACGGTCATTCCAATGATATCACCAATCCACCCACTCAACAATTGCCCCACCACCAGTCCAGCCTGAGTGCCGGCAGAACCGGAGGCTACAATGATTTTTAAAAATCGGGTTCCGGATTCCTGAGTGAATTCCAAAACTTCACAAAAAGCCCTGGCATATCCAATTGTGCCAATATCGTTTGATCCACCTACAGAGATGTAATAGGGATTTTTTCCAAGGCCCTGAAGTTCTTTGCATTTATCATGGCAGGCCTGTTCAATTTCTGTGTCATCTTCAGTATCAACATGGGTGATGTAAGCCCCGGCCAACCGGTCCAGTAACAAGTTGGCAGTGGGTTTGTCCGGTTCTGCTCCTTTAAGGACCAGGTGTACATCCAGGTTATTCACAGATCCGGCAACAGAAGTCATCCGGCACCAGTTCGACTGGTTTGCCCCCCAGGTCACTATCGAATCCGAACCCTTTTTGATGGCGTCAGGTATCAGATAATCAAGTTTGCGGATCTTATTACCTCCGAAGGCAAAACCTGTGAGATCGTCGCGTTTGCAGTACAGGTTGATGCCAAAATCCTTGCTCAACTGTTCCATTCTCTGAATGGGTGTGGAAAGTACAGACATGCGAAACCGTGGAACAGGATCGATGATCGATTTCAGGGTTTTTATGTCATTCATTTTTCGAATTTTTTTTTTTAAAGATACGGCAAATTTTATATGCCATACCTCTGCGTAAGCCCTTTGGAAACATATTATTTCGATGCGGCGAGGTAATAGCTCAGGGCACAGTGCAACGAAGTTGTTACTATACGTTTGGTTGCCCCTTCAGAAATTAGTAATATGCCCGTCCGCCAAAGGTGGACAAGGTAAAAGCTCAGGGCGCAGTGCAACGAAGCCCTGAGTTAATGGTATTAAATATTAATTAAGGGCTGAAAGCCCGACAGGTAATTCATTTAAAAAAAATCATGCCTCAAAGTTTATCAAAAGTTTATTTACACTACTTATTTTCTGCCAATACAGATATCCCTTAACAAGGAAAATTTATCTATTTTTGATTTGTTTAACTTCTAACTTTCCCCGGATACTATTAAATAGATATATGTAACTAAAATATTTTCTTGTGAAATTTCAGGAATTCAGAAAAACAGCCCATGAATTTGTAGACTGGATGGCGGATTATCTTGAGACTAATGAATCTTACCCGGTGAAATCAATGGTGTCCCCCGGTGAAATATTTAATAGGCTTTCAGACCAGCCACCGGAAGAATGTGAGTCTATCGATACTATTTTTGGTGATTTTAAGGAGGTCCTGTTGCCCGGGATCACCCACTGGCAGAGTCCCAATTTTTTTGCTTATTTCCCGGCCAATTCCAGTCCGCCTTCGATTCTGGCCGAGATGCTCACCGCCACACTGGGCGCGCAGTGCATGATGTGGGAAACCTCTCCGGCTGCTGCAGAACTGGAAGAAAAAATGATGCACTGGCTTATGCAAATGCTGGGATTTCCGGATGGATTTGAAGGCGTGATCCAGGATACTGCCTCAACAGCAACCCTTACAGCCCTGGTTTCAGCCAGGGAACGGGCAGCGAATTTTAAAATAAACGACAAAGGGTTCACCGGAAATGAGAAATTCAGGATCTATTGTTCCACTGAAACGCATTCATCCATTGAAAAGGCCGTAAAAATTGCAGGATTTGGAAAGGAAAACCTTATTAAGATCAAAGTGGATGAGGCTTTTAAAATGGACCCGGAAGCATTACGTAAAACCATTCATAAGGACCTTGATCAGGATGTAACACCCCTGTGTATAATTGCCACTTTAGGAACCACCGGAACAACTTCTGTGGATCCTTTAAAGCAAATTGCGGCGATAAGCCGGGAACATAAAATCTGGCTGCACGTGGATGCGGCCATGGCTGGGAACGCCCTCATATTGCCGGAATACAGGTGGATGATCGAAGGCATGGATCAGGCGGACAGCTTTGTCTTTAACCCGCATAAATGGTTGTTCACAAATTTCGACTGTTCGGTTTATTTCGTAAGAGACCCCGATTTGTTGATTAAGACCTTCGAGATCTTACCAGAGTATCTGAAAACCTGGTCCCGCGGACAGGTAAACGATTACAGGGATTGGGGCATCCCCCTGGGACGTCGGTTCAGAGCCCTGAAACTATGGTTTGTAATACGGAGCTATGGCGTGACAGGCCTGCAGAAAAAGCTGCGTTTCCATATTGATCTGGCCAGGAAATTAGAAAAAATGATTGGCCGTGAACCCGATTTTGAATTGATGGCACCGGTGCCTCTGAATACGGTTTGTTTTCGCTATTTACCTCCTGGTGTTCGCAACACGGCAACTATTAATCAGATTAATGAGAAATTATTGAAGGCCTTAAACCAGAGTGGCAAACTGTATCTTACCCATACAAAACTGAATGGTTTATACACCATTCGCTTTGTGGTAGGGCAGACCTATGTTACTGAAAAACACGTACTGGATGCATGGGATCGTATTAAGAAAACTGCAGGAAAATGAGCGGTTTCCCAATTCATAAACTTACACAAGCGTTCAAAACTCAGGCGGATCCTGAGAAGGCTTGTTTTATGAAAAAGTACATGAAGGACCTGTTCCCCTTCTATGGGATACAGGCCGGACCAAGACGGGCCATCTCAAGAGCGTTGTTAAAAGAAACCGGCTTGCCTGATAAAAAAAACATCCCGGAGATCATAAGAATGCTCTGGGGGAAAGATGAAAGGGAATACCAGCATTTTGCTGTTGAGCTGCTTGCTAAATACAAAAGAGATTTTGAATCAGAAGATCTTGGCCTGATCCATTGGATGATCACTCATAAACCATGGTGGGATTCTGTGGACTTTATTGCTACAAACCTGGCCGGACCCTATTTCAGTAAATTTCCGGAAAAAAGATATGCTGTTTGTTCTGAATGGCTGGAATCAGGACATATGTGGCTCCAACGAACCACCCTGCTATTTCAGTTGAAATATAAAAAGGAAACCGACCTGGTATTACTGACCAGGCAGATTAGGGCACTTAAAAGCGAAAAAGACTTTTTTATCCGCAAGGCTATAGGCTGGGCCCTGCGTGAATACTCCAAAACCGACCCGGAGTGGGTGACAGAATTTGTGAAGGAAGTGGAACTGGCGCCCCTGAGTGAACGCGAAGCATTGAAATGGATGAGGAATAGTGGAATAGTACGATAGCTTAATGAATCCTGTGTTATATGGACTTGAAAATTTTCGATAAACATTTTATTGTAGGCGGAGCTGGAAGCGGACTGGGACGTGCTGTGGCTCTGGTATTGGCCGCGGAAGGTGCCCATGTGCTTGCGGTAGCGCGAACAAAAGAAAAACTGGAAACACTCAAACATGAATATCCCCGGAATATTGAATTTCTAGCCGCCGATATTACCACTCCTGAAACCCGCAATCAACTACTTAACAGGATTGAAGACAGAGCGCTTGATGGTATATTTATCAATGCCGGTGGTCCCCCGGCAAAATCTTTCATAGAAACCAGTGAGGAAGATTGGGACCAGGCATATGCCAACATTCTTAAATGGAAAATCATGATGGTCAAAGCCTTGCTTCCAAAATTCCAAAAACAAAATTATGGGAGGATCCTGTTCAGCGAAAGTTCTTCAGTAAAGCAGCCGCTGGGGCACCTGGTGTTAAGCAACTCCTTCCGCCTGGCGGTTATTGGCGCTGCAAAAACCCTGGCAAATGAGATTGGCAATCAGGGTATTACAGTCAATGTTATAGCCCCCGGATACCATGATACACCGGCACTTGAGCGCTTATTCATAAAAAAATCAGGAACTGACAGAATTTCCGTTAAAGAAGCCAGGCTGATCTTTGAGAAGGAAGTTCCTTCCGGCAAACTGGGGAGCACAGCTCATTTTGCCAGCCTGGCTGCCTGGCTTTTATCGCCACTTTCCGCTTATATTAACGGACAAACCATCACCGTTGACGGAGGTCTTGTCAAAGGAACCATGGGCTGATTCTGATTCTTTGTCACTTTTAAAATACGTGAGGATTTATTTAGAAAATATTTCTGATATATAATATGATATATAACAAATTAAAAATTTAATTTTGCACATGTATTAATGTTTATTTTGAATCTCATTTCGATATATTCACAAGCCGGTAAGAGGCGTTACAATTACAATTGAATAAACTTATATTTCGGGATTTATGAAGAAGCTGATTGAATATTTTTTATCGATGTCTTTTATGGCATTTCTGGTATTATTTATGGCCGCATCAACGGGTTTGGCTACCTTTATTGAAAATGATTATGGTGCCGCTGCTGCCAGGGCGAAAGTATATGGAACCTGGTGGTTTGAATTACTCCTTTTCCTGATCCTGATCAATCTGATTGGGAATATCATTCAGAAAAAACTATTTAAAACCAAAAAATTAAGCATTTTCCTATACCACTTTGCCTTTTTCTTCATTTTCATCGGGGCGGCAGTGACCCGTTACATCAGCTATGAAGGAACCATGCACATTCGTGAAGGCGCATCTTCCAACCATATTTTTTCGGCAGAGTCTTTTATTTTCGGGACCGTGCATGATGGCACCGATGAAATTGAATTTTTTGATCAGATAAACCTGACTTCGGTAAAGAAGAACAAGTATTCAAACACCTTAACTGTCAATGGAAAAAGAACCTCAGTTAAATTGCTGGAATACATACCCAACGCCACGCAGGCACTGGTGCCTGACCCAATGGGGAAACCTGTGATCTCATTTGTAGTTCTGGCTCATCAGAGCAGGGAATCTTATTTAATGAAGGAAGGAGATGTTATTGATAACCATGGCATCCAAATGGGTTTTAATCACGAACCACAACCCGAAGGTTTTTACATTTCATGGGACAACAACAAGCTGCATTTTACCTCAGCCACTGATGTGTTAAAAATGGACATGACTGCCAGCAAATCTGATACTCTGGCCGGTGGAATGATCCATCCCTTTGAGAAACGAGTCCTCTATACCATTGGCGAAATTCAGTTGGTATTGACGGAGTTTCAGGCTAAAGGGCGTGTTGATTGGTTGCCCGGAACAGGTGAACAACAAACTTTTGCCGATGTATTGCGGTTTGAGCTCAGTCAAAATGGGACTACCCGTTTTTTTGATATTTTTGGAAAAGCCGACCGTGAAAGCAGGCTTCAAAAAACCACTATAAACGGGACAACAGTGTCTCTGGCCTACGGACCAAGACCCATTGAATTGCCTTTTGAACTTCATTTGAGGGATTTTATCCTCGACCGGTACCCCGGTTCCAACAGCCCTTCATCCTTTGCAAGTGAAGTAATCCTGATTGACACCGAAAACGGGATTGAAAAACCATACAGGATATTTATGAATAACATCCTTAAGTACAGAGGCTTCCGGTTTTTCCAGTCTTCCTATGATACGGATGAAAAGGGAACCATTCTTTCTGTGAACCATGATTTCATGGGAACCTCGATCAGTTATCTGGGTTATTTCCTGATGACCCTGGGAATGGTACTGTCCATATTCAACAGGAACAGCCGGTTTATGGCATTGGCCCGTTCATCAGGAAACAGCGGAGGTAATGGAAACGCTTCAAAGGCTGCCGTAGCCCTCATTATTGGAATGGTATTTTCCGGTTCACTATGGGCACAGATGCCATCAGATACAAGCAGCCGCAGTTATTTTCCTGAATCCCAGGTCCCTGAGTTCTCTTCTGTTTTGGTACAGGATCAGGCCGGACGCATCAAGCCATTTTCAACCATGGCCTCAGACATTGTCCGTAAAGTGGTTCATAAAGAAAGTTATGAGGGAATGAATCCGGTTCAGGTTGTTATGGGCATGCATTTTTTTCCCGAAATTTGGCAGACGAAACCCATGATCAAAGTAGGAAATGATCAGTTGAAAAACATGCTGGGTGTAAGGGGCAAATATGCAGCCTTTACTGACTTTTTCGACAGGACTCCCCAGGGCGGGTATAAGCTGGCCTCAAATGTCCGGCAGGCCTATCAAAAGGAACCGGGACAGCGAAGTAAATTCGACCAGGAGATCATGAAAGTTGACGAACGCGTGAATGTCAGCTACATGGTTTATTCGGGAGCCTATCTGAAGTTCTTTCCCGTAAAAGATGATCCCAGCCAAAAATGGTATACCTCCGGGGAGGCTGCTGAATTGTTGCCATCAGAGGACTCTGTATTTGTCGCCGAAGTGATGGGCGCATACTATCAGGCGATTTCCAGAGGCAATCAATTGGTAACGGCCACGGAAATTCTGAATGGCATTAAAAAATACCAGACCATGATGGCGCCGGAACTGGTTCCCGGAAGTTTAAAAATCAAACTTGAAATATTTTACCAGAATGCAGACATTTTTCAGAAGCTCAGCAAAGCGTATGGACTGATTGGTATTTTTATGCTCCTTTTGTTGTTTGTGGGCATCCTGAATAGAAAAATGAATCTGAATAATGTACTGAAAGTGGTCACTGCTTTATTGGTGTTGGGTTTTATCGCTCATTCCACAGGATTGGCCATCCTGTGGTATGTGGCCGGTCATGCCCCGTTGAGTAATGGATATGAATCCATGATATTTATTGCCTGGGCATCGATGCTGGCAGGACTCATTTTTGTCAGGAAGTCACCATTTGCTATCGTTGCTTCTTCAATACTGGCCTCCCTGACACTGATGGTTGCACACATGAGCTGGATGAATCCTGAGATCACCAATCTTGTGCCGGTTCTTAAATCCTACTGGCTGACCATTCACGTTTCGGTGATCATCACCAGTTATGGCTTTTTGGGAATTGGAATGGTCTTAGGTCTGATCAACCTGTTTCTGTATGTGATGAAAACAGATAAAAACAGGATGCGTTTACAACAACAAATAGAGTCGCTTACAAACATCAATGAAATGAGTCTGACCCTCGGTTTGTATTTTCTGTCCATTGGGACCTTTCTGGGAGCCGTGTGGGCCAATGAATCATGGGGGCGCTACTGGGGGTGGGATCCAAAGGAAACCTGGGCGTTGATCACCATACTGATATATGTATTTATCACCCATATGAGGATGGTCCCCGGGATCAGGGGGCCTTTTGCTCTGAATCTGGCCTCTGTGATTGGTTTCTCATCGGTGTTGATGACGTATTTTGGAGTGAACTATTACCTCTCCGGACTGCATTCTTATGCAGGTGGTGATTCGGTACCCATTCCGGGTTTTGTGTATTATTCGGTGGTTGCGCTGGCCCTGGTATTCACCGCTGCCTGGTTTAATGAGAGAAAATACATAAAGAAACCGGTAAAGGCAAAAATCTGAAACTACTTTAACATCCCCTTCGGAATCCGGCTGCCGGTACGGTTTATGGTGAACCCATAAAAGGAGATGGCAAATGTGAAAGCGATATCAGATGATTGGAATTCAGGGATGTAGGAATATTGGAATCCCAGGGTGAAGGGAAAGGGGAAACGCAGGATATTGAAGTCCATATTTAACTTTCCTCCCAGACTTGCATAGTTTAGCAATCCTGATATTTTGGTATTGGTATTGAAATTGTAATTCTCTTCACCGCGTGCGTAATCATAAAAAACGCTCGCGTGAAAACGGGGGATATAAAGGAGTGATCCAAAATTGATCTCAGGATAGAACAGAGGCAAAAAATACTCTCCGCGAAAAACAAACAGCTTTTCAGCAACCTGATTGGAATAGCCCCTTGGAAACGGCAGGGTGTTGAAATACAAAAACTTTTTTGGATTCTGTTTTTCCCATCCCCCGCGTAAATAGATGCTGTGATGTTTGCCGATTCCCGGCAGGTACAAGCCGGTCATTACGGAAGCTTTGGTGCCGTAATGATATGTGTTCAGAGGTGCATTTGTATAATTGAGATCAATGGTTTGTCCAAACCGTGGCTTGATATCCCTGCGCGCCATTTTTGTATAGTTATAAAAGTACAGGCGGGAATTAAGGAGCCACCTTCCCAGATCATACATTCCGGTTTCACCATTATACAGGTGGGCATTCCGGTACCGGACAGTCAGTGAGGGATAAAGCCCCCTTACATACCGGTTCCTGGTGAGGTTTAACGGAATGTAAATCTCCGTATTAAATGTAGAATTATAATACTGGGTCGAAGGCAATGGTATTTGAAGTGAATCCCTGAAGATGTACGGAGCCCCTCCATAATCCCAATAAAAATCGAAAACAGGATACCAGCCCTTGTATGTAAACCTGGTGATCAGGTGGTGTTCCTGATCCCTGTAGGAATAACCAACAGATGAGACTGCGGTACTTAGTTTATTCTGTGAGAGCAAGGTGACTCCCAGGGTTACGGGCAGGTCCTGGATGGTGAAATTTTCATAGTCAAAATAAAAGGGCATCCAGCTGTGAAACCCGAAGATGTTTTTCCATTTCCTGAATGGTTTTTCTTCATAATCAATACCCGGAATGCTGTCACTGTAAAGAATTCCCTGTTCTTCAGGAAGGTTCCCTTTATACACCTTTACAAAACCATTGGTAACCGCATCAACAGGTTTCCAGGATTTTTTATTCAGAGGGTATTCCACAACATTGTATCCATCCGATGTAAAATCCGTGACTGCGATGCGCGACCGGTCAGGAGCCAAAGCAGGATCAAAAATACCAAACCGGGAGGAAGTCACCTGAAAGACTTCCCCGGTATGTGTATTCAAGGCATAAATGTTGTCGATTCCGGAATATGAGGAATGAAACAATACAAAATCCTGATCGTAGGAAATAACACTTCTGATATCATCATACCCCGGTTCGAGCAGGATTTCCCACGCCCCGGTTTCTATATTTACGCGCCGGATACTTTTCCCCTGGTCACTGATCACAACCAACAGCACATGTTGATCACCTGCCCATTCCGGCATGTGCAGGGAATTATTTCCCGGTATACTGAACGATCGCAAGGAAGCTCCCGACCCGGTATCCAGAATTCTGAGCGTACACTTGTTTTCAAAATCTATGTCAATGACAGCTATTTTAGTTCCGTCATCAGACAGGTCGGGAGAAAAATACCGGGTTTCCCAGGCAAAAGCAGTTTCTTTCCGGGTCGTAAGGTTTAGTTTTTTAATCACAGAATACCGTCTGTTTGACCAACGGGCATCCGGAATTTGTTCAACCCAGACCACCTGATCATTGGAATAGGAAAGCCTGGAGGGATAATAAAAACCGGGGGTATGCACCACTTCTTCCCTGCCATTTTTGTGCAGCAGCACCAGCTGTTGTACCTGATCGATGCCGGATTTTTCAACAAGCAAAGTATGGTCATTAATGTATTGCGGAAACCGGTAGCTGGTATAAGCCTTACGCGGTTTTTTATTAATGGTGTCAAATGCACTGCGTGTAATGTCCTGATCCTGAGACATCCATTTTTTACGCAAGTCCGAGAATGTCAGATCGTAGAGCTTTTTTTTAGTCAACCGGTCATAGCTGCGAAGACTGAAATTTACAGGATTTAAGGTATAGGGTTTTTTGCCTGTATTGTCAAGGGCGTCCCGCCAAATCTTATAACTGTAATTATTTACGGCATTGGCCACCATCTGGTATCCAAAATCGTAACGACTGGGCGTGTAGTCCTTATAGGAACCGAACAGGGACTTGTCATACTTGAACTGTCCTCCTTTTTCCAATGCCAGAGCCCGCAAAAGCATTGAAAACTGAGGATAGCGGCCCCGGCCTGCCAGGGAAAGGTTAGTTTCTGCGGCTACGGCATCCCCTTCCAGGAACCACAAGGGAAGCATTACTGAAATGCCACCTATGGCCTGTTCCCCCAGACCGAAAAAGAGTCCTTTGGAAAATCCGCGGTTGAGTTTATCCATCTGAACCACATGCCTGAGTTCGTGTAAAACCAGTTGTTCCAGTTCGTCTTGCGGATAGGAATCGGCCAGCGGCACAGGGTACATTTCAATACGCTTCGGAGCCCAGGCTACAAAACCATTGCTTTCAACGGAATAGTTGTGAACAATGACCGGGATTTTTTTTGGTTTATGATCCAGGGAATGGGAAACCAAAGAATAGGCATATTCCAAAAGGTTGGTTAATCGCTGTCCTTCTGATGCAAAAGATTCAGGATAGATGACTTTAAAATGGGACGATTCAATTTTTTTCCATTTCAGGGAAGCAGGGTCCTGACCGGATTCATAATATTGGGCATTAAGGTTACAGGACAGTATCAACAAGCCTGAAAAAACAGCCGGCCAGTGAATATTTTTCTTCCGGATCCATTTACCTGAAAACAGTGCCATCATCACCCCTTTTGTTTAACCTGGTATCCTTTATGTTGGAGTAACAGCAGGATCTTTTCGCGGAAGTCTCCCTGTACCAGGATCTCTGATTCACCAACACTGCCACCACTTCCGCAAAATATCTTAAGTGTTTTTCCGAGTTCTTTCACATCCTCCTTTTTTCCTTTAAAACCGGTGATTAAAGTAACGACTTTCCCTTTACGGTGCTTTCTGTCAAGTGCAACATGAAGAAATTGTTGTGAAGGTGGCAAAGTTTCCATGAGTTCGTCATGCTCATTATTGTATTCATAATCAGGTTTTGTGGAATAGACCATGCCCCCGTATCCCTTTTTATGCTTTGTCATAGAAACAAATCCTCTTTTAACAAATGTATGAATAATGTATGAGGCTTAAAAGCCATACAAATATGTTAAAATGCCTGAAATGTGTCCTCCGCAGCAAGAAAAATACTAAATTCGCTTCCTGATTGTTTTTAGAACGTCATAAACTTCCGGCACATAAAGCGCCCATGAATGTTATCAGCACAGTTTACTCAACAAGGGGGTAATAATTTTCATAATGAGGCACAAAAAAGCATTGAAAGTAAATTATTAAAGTATGAATAAGTTCAGATTCTGGAACCTGATATTTGGCTGGGCATCATTTTTAACGGCTGCTTTTGTATATCTTTCCACCATTGAGCCAACAGCAAGCCTGTGGGATTGCGGAGAATATATTGCAACAGCCTTTAAACTACAGGTAGGTCACCCTCCCGGAGCCCCGTTTTACCAGTTATTGGCCAGAGCTGCAACACTCTTTGCCGGTTCTGATGTCACACAGGCAGCCAAAATGGTCAATGCCCTGTCCGGATTGGTGAGTGCATTCACCATTTTGTTTCTATTCTGGACCATCACCCATCTTGCCCGGAAGCTTGCAGGCAACGCTAAGGAACTCTCACTGACACAATCAATCAGCATCATCGGCGCCGGTCTGGTAGGCGCTTTTGCTTACATGTTTTCTGATACCTTTTGGTTTTCTGCGGTGGAAGGTGAAGTATATGCCACTTCTTCGTTGTTTACAGCGGTGGTATTCTGGGCCATCCTGAAATGGGAAAATGTTGCCGACAGACCAGGTGCCGACAGGTGGATCATTCTTATTGCATTTTTAATGGGGCTCTCCATTGGAGTTCACCTTTTGAACCTCCTGGCCATTCCTGCAATCATTTTTGTATATTATTTCAGGAAGAATGAAGTTCCGGATAAAAAGGGATTTGTTATCGCCCTCGTGGTTTCTGTGATTTTACTGGCAGCCATCATGTACGGTATCATCCTGGGAGTGTTCAGGGTGTCTGCAAAGATTGAACTGGTATTTGTCAACATCCTGGGCCTGCCATATAATACCGGTGTTTTATTTCACCTCTTTCTTTTGGTGGGGCTTTTGATCGCGGGGGTCTATTTTACCCAGTGGCAGCACAACAAAATTAAAGTGACCGTCATTGCCAGCCTTGCACTCATTCTGTCGGGGGCGCCATTCATGACCGATTCGGTTTTCTTATCACTGCTTTTTATCGGCGGCACCGTATGGCTGGTGTATTATCTTGCGGAAAAGAAACGTAAGATGCTGAACATCCTGCTTTTATCAACAACCATGATCCTTTTGGGATATTCATCATATACCCTGGTTGTGGTTCGGTCCTATGCAGACCCCCCTATTGATGAGAATAATCCTGAAAATGTATTTGCCCTGGTAAAATATATTGCACGTGAACAATATGGTGACCGGCCGCTGGCAAAAGGCCAGTATTACAATGCACCCATTCTGGAGACCAGGGAGATCAAACCAAATTACATACCTGAAAACGGAAAATATGTGATTTCTAACCGGAGCCTGGAATATGTCTATGACAACCGCTTTATTACTGTGTTCCCAAGAATGTGGAGTTCACAGGCCGGTCACAAAGAAGTGTATAAGCAATGGGGGCGCGTTAAAGGAACTCCCATTACCCTGGGATCGGGAGAAAACAGCAGAATAGTCCGGCTCCCATCCTTTGGGGAAAATATCCGGTTCTTTTTAACATACCAGGTGGGATTTATGTATTGGCGGTACTTTTTGTGGAATTTTGCAGGCCGGCAGAACGATATTCAGGGGGCTGGGGGGCCGCTTAACGGGAATTGGCTGAGCGGGCTCTCTTTTATTGACAATCCCCGGTTGGGGCCACAGGAGGGGCTTCCTGACCACCTTGCCAATAATAAAGGCCGGAACAAATATTACATGTTGCCGATGCTGTTGGGTTTGGCAGGCTTGTTTTTTCATGTTAACCGGAAGCCCAAAGACTTCTGGGTAGTCTTTCTGCTGTTCGTGATGACGGGCCTCGCCATTGTAATTTATCTGAACCAGTATCCAAACCAACCGCGTGAACGGGATTATGCCTATGCAGGATCTTTTTATGCTTTTTCCATTTGGATCGGGCTGGGAGTTGTGGCAATCATCGAATATGCCAAAAGACTCCTGCCTGAAAAAGTTGCGGCCATTATTGTAGGATTGGTTGCCTTGGTCCTGGTCCCGGGGATTATGGGAATGGAAAACTGGGACGACCACGACCGTTCAGGAAGGTACACGGCACGGGATATTGCTTTTAATTACCTGAGCACATGTGAACCAAACGCCATTCTTGGTACCAACGGCGATAACGATACATTCCCGCTCTGGTACATTCAGGAAGTAGAAGGGGTGCGTACCGATGTTCGTGTGGTCAACATGATGCTGTTCAATACCGAGTGGTATATAGATCAGATGAAACGCCAGGCATACGATTCAGATCCTCTGCCCTTAACCCTGGACAGGAAAAAATATCTTGATGGCACTAATAACCAGTTGTATATTGCCGAACGGATCACTGAGCGCCAGGATCTGAAACGGGTTATGGACTTTGTGGCTGATGATAATTCAGCAACCAAGCTTCGGTTAGCCAACGGAAATGAAATCGATTATCTGCCTGCACGGAAATTCAGGATTCCGTTTGATTCATCAAAATATACCGAGAACAATCCCCTCGTTTTTGGTGCCGGGATCACCCGGGAATCATCAATCGACATTAACCTTTCCGGGAATTTTATTATGAAAAGCCAAATGATGATGCTGGACCTCCTGGCCAACAACAACTGGGAACGGCCCATTTATTATGTGGCCGGAGGCCATGAGGATGCACTTGGATTGGAGCCCTATTTCTATCAGGAAGGATTTGCACACCGGGTGGTGCCGATTAAAAACGAAGAACGCTCACGGTTTCTGGATTATGGCGGGGCCAA
>CAYOFK010000060.1:0-15833 GCA_964403185.1 uncultured Rikenellaceae bacterium
CTTGCGCAAAGAATTTCGGACCTTGAAAAAAAAGTGGGAAAATAGAATTGTATGTTCTGTTCTTTCACACATAACCGGTGCCAGTATTAAAGCAGACAGCAAAGCAAGGCCGGACGGGCAGGTTTGTGCCAGGAAGTGGGAAAGCCGCTAAGCGCTTTCAAAGCGCTAAGCGGCTGGCATCCGGCCAGACCTGCCAGCGTCCGAAGCTCCCTGCCTGGCCGGCCGGCACGGCTGGCAGTGTCGGAAACACAGGAATCACTCCTCAAGTTCACCGGCTTTATCCAGCAGGTCGTCTGGCAATGATTTTTTGGTTTTGGCGCCCAGTTTCTTAATCCGTTCCACCCGGCTTACCAGGGATCCTTTACCCTGAGCCAGTTTATTCATAGAGCTATGATAGTGACCCGTGGCAGATTCCAGCCGTTTACCCAGGTCCAGCAAGTCGGTGACCAATCCTTCAAATTTATCATACAGGGCCCCGCTTTGCCTGGCTATTTCCATCACATTTTTGCTTTGGTATTCCTGGCGCCACATGCCTTCTACCATTTTTAAGGCCGCAATCAGATTGGTTGGGCTGATCAGAAGGATGCGCTTCTCATAGGCAGCATTCCAGATTTCAGGATCTTCCTGTATGGCAAGATGATAGGCCGGTTCAATGGGCAGGAACATCATGACAAAATCGACGGTTTGCAACTGATGGATGTCCTGGTAATTCTTTTCACTCAACTCCTTGATGTGGGTGCGAATGGAACTTAAATGTTCCTTTACAGCAGATTCACGGTGCTTTTCATCCTCGGTTGACATGAAGCGTTCGTAGGCTGTGAGCGACACCTTTGAATCAATGATCACACTGCGCTTTCCGGGATAGGTAACCACCACATCAGGCTGCAGTCGTTTTCCTGATTCTCCCGTATAGGACGGTTGAATAAAATATTCGCGGTTTTTAACAAGCCCCGATCTTTCAAGTATGCTTTCAAGAATGACCTCTCCCCAGTTTCCCTGTGTTTTGGAATCACCTTTCAGAGCCCTGGTCAGATTGCCGGCTTCTTTGCTGACTTCAACATTGAGATCGGCAAGCTTTTTAACTTCTTCCCTGAGTGAGATCCGCTGCTCGGTTTCTTTTTCATATATATGTTCAACTTTTTTCTCAAATTCCTTGATTTTCTGGCTGAGGGGATTCAGTATTTCATTCAGACGGGTGGTGTTTTGCTCTGTAAATTTTTTTGTTTTCTCTTCAAGGATGTCATTTGCCAGGTTTTTAAATTCGATCCGGAATTTCTCCTGTATTTTTTCAATCTCTGATTTTTGCTCCTGGATCTTTAAATTCAGATGCTTGTAATCAGATTCTCTGGAGGATAATGCGGTGCTGAGTTCAAGGATCTCCTGTTGTTTTTGTTCATTAGATTCTTTATACTCATGGATGCGTTCATTCAAAATGTTGAGTTTGTCCTTGTATAGCCCGGTATAGCTATTGCTTCTTATCCTGAGGATCAGGTAAGATGTCCCGCCTCCCAACAGAAGGCCTGCAGCCAGGAACAGAAAAGATTCAGTCATGATGGTTTTTATTTGTTTTCTTCGTCCTGAAGATGCGATGCACTTTCAGCGCCGGAATTTATCAGATCAATAAAGTTGTTTATAAGTTCGTTGGGGACGGTCACTGAAAGCGTGTAATGCATCAGTTTCCAGTCTCCATTAATATGTTCAAGTACGCCGGATCCCCGGCAGATACCCATCCAGGTATGCAACAATTCATCAAAATACACTGTGGTTCCCGACCGGGAAGAAATAACATGCCTGTTGTAAGCTGTAAAATCCCAGGCTTTTCCCTGGTTGAAATAGGGCATGGCAAATTCCATAAAATCCTTTTTGACCCACCTTTCTGATGCATCTGTCCCGATAAAGACACTTTCTTCAGTCATAAGTCCAAAATAGGCTTCTGCATCGGCATCGGCTGCTGCTTTATGCCAGGCGTCAATTATGGAGTCTATCTGGTCTGTATTTACCGGAGACTGGCAGGCAAACAGGGTGCCTAACAGAATGCTTATTCCCGAAATTAAAAGTTTGTTATTCATTTTTTTTTATTGAGCACCCAGGGGGTGCCATTCAATGCTGTCTTCTTGCAGGCGACTTTTTACCTGATATACGCGGGCACCTGAATCTCAAATATTTTATTCCCGATGAGTGTTTCAATCCTCATGATCGATCTTTTCTCTGTGCGGTTAACGAAAGTAATTGCCACTCCGGTTGACTTGGCGCGGGCAGTTCTTCCAACCCTGTGTACATAGTCTTCTGCATCCCGGGGCACATTATAGTTTATAATCAGGTCGATATTATCAATATCGATCCCCCGGGAAACGATATCTGTGGCCACCATTATTTGTGTGCGTGCGCTTTTAAAGTTCAGCATCACGTTTTCCCGTTCTTTTTGACCAAGGTCGGAATGCATGGCTTCAACATTGTATTTTTCCTTTTTCATGGATTTATACAATTGTTTCACATCTTTTTTTGTTGCTGAGAACACCAGGATCCTGGCAAGGTCTTTATCCTTGATCAGATTCATAAGCAAGGCCATTTTTTTACCATCTTCCACCTGGTATTTAGCCTGCAGGATGCCTTCAGCCGGTTTGGCCACGGCCAGGTTGATCTCTTCAGGATCGTTCAGCAACTTGCCTGCCAGTTTTCTTATTTCCGGGGGCATTGTGGCGGAGAACATCAGTGTTTGTCTGTTCTCGGTGAGTTGTTCCACGATATGAATAATATCGCTGTGGAATCCCATATCCAGCATCCTGTCTGCCTCATCAAGCACCAGATGTTTCACAGCTTTCAGGTCGAGATACTTAAGTTGCAGATGGGCAATAAACCTGCCCGGTGTGGCAATGATGATGTCGGCACCTGAACTGAGAGCGGTTTTCTGCTGATCCCATGAGAGGCCATCTCCCCCGCCATATACGGCAATGGAACTGGTTTTTGTAAAATATGACAAGCCCTCCAGATGCTGGTCGATCTGCAAGGCAAGTTCACGTGTTGGAACAATAATAACAGTATTGATGCCATTAACTTTTGGTTCAACGATAATTTTATGCAGTAAAGGAATTAAAAAGGCCCCGGTTTTTCCGGTACCTGTTTGCGCACAGCCGATCAGGTCTTTGCCGGAAAGTATGATTGGAATGGCTTTTTCCTGAATGGGAGTGGGTTCCTCAAATCCCATGGCATCGATGCCTTCCTGGAGGGGTTCTGAAAGCTTGAAATCCAGGAAAGACCCTGGTTTATGAATGGGTTCTGTTGTGGACGACATGTTTGGTTGCTAAAGATTTCTTCATTGCTGTTATGCAGAGATTTTCATGATTTCCATGATCATTACCAGGGCTTTCTCCATATCTGTAATGTGAATATGTTCTTCCGGGGAGTGTTCCATCCTGGCACCGACACCCACCACTGCTGTTTCAATTCCTTTGTTATTATAGATTGAAGCATCTGTGAATCCGGTAATAAACCCGGTGCTGGCATTAATACCTGTTCTTTTTAATGCTTCTTTTGAAACTTTTACTGTTTCAGCATCTTCGGGTATGGAAACCGCATTAAACGGATTTTCCATCCTGATCTCCGCCACTGCACCGGTCATTTCTACTTCAGTTTTGATGATCCCATACATTTTATCAGCAAGGTTTCTGGCCTTTTGATGATCAAGACTCCGGCATTCTGCCAGGAATGAAGTTTCTTCAGGAACGCCATTCCTGATCATTCCCCCCTTTATAACACCGACATTGGATGTGGTTTCAACATCAATTCTTCCGTGAGGAAGGGATGCGATGGCTTTTGAGGCGGCCAGAACAGCACTGATACCTTTTTCGGGTTCCAGGCCGGCATGTGCAGACCTGCCTGTAATATCCACATCCAGCGTGAAATATGAGGGGCCTCCAATAACGATAGTATCCAGTGTGTCGTTATCAAGCAAATATCCCTTTCTTGCTGTCAGCCAGTTAAAATCGAGATTTTTAGCACCCAACAGTCCCACCTCTTCCTGCCTGGTAATGGACACTTCCACTACAGGTCTGGCAGTACTCAGGCGCAAGGCTTCGAGCAATTCGGCAATGCCTGCCTTATTGTCGGCACCCAGAATGGTCTTTCCTTCTGAACGGATGATGCCATTTTTAATGATTGGTTTGATGCCTTTTCCCGGCTTTACGGTATCTGCATGACATGAAAGCAGGATGGCCTTGTGATTGTTGCTGTTCAGGGAAGGAAATCTGGCCAACAGGTTTCCATAAGGATCGATATGGGTTTCTCCATTCAGGATTTCAAGTTCTTTCCGGAGGTATTGGATCATGGCAGCTTCATTGCCTGATTCAGAATCAATTTTGACCATCTCAATGAACTGATCAATCATTCTGGAATTCATAGCTTTTCTTTACAGGGTTATTAAAAGACATCCTAAAAGCAAAATACGGGATGGTTTAGAAAGGTTGGTCGTCTTCCTTATCATCTGCCGGAGTAGAAGAACCACTGCCGTCACTCATATCCTTGTTCATTTTGGAACCCAGGGTTATGGTTGAAATTGATGAATGCCCTTGCAATTCACCAATGTCCATTTCATCAGGCTCACTAAATTTAGCCATTTCTTCCCTGAATCTCAGGACTATATCATCAATGGGACCGTTGCGGTGTTTGGCCACAATAATTTCCGCCAGTCCCTTTGTTGAGTTTCCATCTTCATCTTCAAAAATCCCGAATTTCTCAGGTCTGTGAATAAAAATAACCAGGTCGGCATCCTGTTCAATGGCCCCGGATTCCCTGAGGTCGGATAATTGTGGCCGTTTATTCCCTGATCTCATTTCAACTGACCGGTTCAACTGGGACAGGGCGATGATTGGAATGTCAAGTTCTTTGGCGACAGCTTTCAGGGACCTTGAAATATAACTCACTTCCTGCTCGCGACTGCCTCTGGAATCGGAGCTGCTGGTCATGAGCTGGAGGTAATCCACAATAATTAATTGCACGTGGTGTTGAAGTTTCAACCGGCGTGCTTTAGCCCGGAATTCAAACAGGGAAATGGCGGCTGTATCATCAATATACATGGGTGCTTCCACCAGACTTTTAATTTTCGACTCCAGTTGTTTCCATTCCTGTTCATCAAGTTTGCCGTTACGGATACGCTGGGAGGGCAGCTCGGTTTCACTTACGATCAAACGGGTTACCAGTTGGATGGACGACATCTCGAGAGAAAAGATGCCAATGGGACGGTTGTGATCAACGGCAATATTCTTGGCCATGGACAGGGCCAGGGCAGTTTTTCCCATGGAGGGCCGTGCGGCAATGATGATGAGATCTGATCTTTGCCATCCCGAGGTAATGCGGTCAAGCTTTGTATAACCTGAGGGTACGCCAACAAGACTGCCTTCTTTTTTCCCTGCCTCCTGAATCTGGTCGATGGCCAATTGTATAAGTACATTTATTTTTGTTGTTTCTTTTTTGATATTCCCCTCTGCAATATCAAACAGTTCCTGTTCAGAAAAATCGAGCAGGTCGTCAACATCAATGCTTTCATCGTAAGCCCTGCTTTGTATTTCGGAAGACACCCTGATAAGTTCTCTTTGAATGAACTTCTGGGCTATGATACGGGCATGAAATTCAATATGTGCTGAGGATGCCACATGGTTGGTGAGCTGGGAAATATATACGGGTCCTCCAATGTCATTGAGGACTTCAGTTTTGCGGAGTTCGTCCGCGACAGTTAGAATATCTATAGCCTTTTCATTTTGAGATAAATTCAGAATGGCTGCATAGATCTTTTGATGCGCTTCCCTGTAAAAGCTTTCGGGTTTCAGGATATCAATGATTGAAATCAAAGCATCCTTTTCAAGCATGATGGCACCCAGAACAGCTTCCTCGATATCTACTGCCTGTGGTGGAATTTTCCCCAATTCAAGACCCATCTGGTTTACGGCCGGATGGGTTTTAATTTTCTCTTTTAAAGCCATTATTCGATTTGAATTTAAAGTATTCAAAATTACAAAATAACCTTTAGTGCATAACTCCTTTAGAGCCTTTCTTTTGAACATTCTTTGTTAACAAAAATGTAAAAATGTTAATAAAATACCGTGGCCTTACCGGATGGGAAGAATGAACATAAAGATTCCGGATGATGCACTGCGGGTTCAGATAGATTTGTAAATTTGATCTGATAAATTTTTTATATGATCTGTTTTCCGAATTCAAAAATCAATTTAGGATTGAATATAGTTGGCAGGAGGCCTGATGGGTTTCACAATATTGAAAGCATATTTGTGCCGCTTTGTCTGGCCGATATTATGGAGGTTGTAATAGCTCCGGCTGGCAGGGCCCCCTCAGTGAAGGTCAATCTCTCCGGTATTTTCCCGGATATTGATCCTGAAAACACCAGTGTTTATCAAGCATGGGAACTGATACACGGGGTCTTTAAGGTTCCGCCCGTACAAATTGCCCTGCATAAAATGATTCCTTCAGGGGCGGGTCTTGGCGGGGGGTCTTCCGATTCGGCATTCATGATCCTGGCGCTGAATGAACTGTTTGATCTGGATCTGACGCAGAAGCAGTTACTGCACTATATGGGCATAATGGGTAGTGATTGCTCCTTTTTTTATTACAACCGCCCCGGTTTTATGTCCGGAGTGGGAGATATTGCCAGGCCAATTGAACTTGATCTGTCAGGGTATTTCGTGTATCTGGTAGTTCCTGATGTGCGTATTTCCACACCGGAAGCCTATGCAATGGTCGAACCTGAAACCCCTTCATTTTCGCTGGAAAAGATCGCATCCGTTCCTCCGGATCAATGGAAAGAGGTTGTAGTGAATGATTTTGAGAAGGTGCTTTCAAAAGCTTTTCCCATTTTGGGGGCCCTTAAGAAAGAAATGTATGCATCAGGTGCTTTCTATAGCTCACTTACCGGGAGTGGTTCCGGTGTTTTCGGGCTTTTTGAAAGCCGTCCGTCCGAAAACAGCTTTTTCAAACCTTACTATTCCTGGATCGGCCACGTTGGAACATGGCCGAAGCATTAGGCGGAAGCTTCTTCAAGTACCAGAAGCACGCTTCCTTTGGTGACACGCTCTCCTTCATGCACCTTGATCTCTTTTACGATCCCGTGCTTGTGAATGTTGATACGGGTTTTCATTTTCATGGTTTCAAAGAGGATGACCTTTTCGCCTTTTTTTACTTTTTGACCCGGTTTGACATATATTTTAGCAATATTTCCCGGAAGGTATGAAAGGAGTTTTTTATCATCCGGCTGTGTCCACATTTTCCTGGATGCGAACTTGGAAGTAAGGTTTGTCTTATATTTGGTGCCGTCAATATTAAAGGATTTGAGACGTGTTTTTTTATCAGGCTGTTGGTTTTCCATGATTTTCTGATTAATTGAAAGTGCTTTCTGTGGATTTATTAAGCAGCAGGTCCCACTGTTAGAATGGGGGAATTCCGTGTTTTTTTCTGGGACCTGAGATGGCCTTGTTTTCAGAAACTTCTATAGAGTGAAGGAGCAATTTCCTGGTTTCAGAAGGTTCTATTACGGCATCAATGTAGCCTTTGGATGCCGCAACATAGGGATTCGAAAATTTATCTTTATATTCTTTAACCTTTTGTTTACGCATTTTTTCAGGATCCGGAGCTTCATTTATTTCTTTCCTGAAGATGATGTTTGCAGCTCCTTCCGGGCCCATCACAGCAATCTCGGCCCCGGGCCAGGCCAGCACAAAATCGGCACGAAGATGCCTGGAACTCATGGCTATGTAACCTCCGCCATAAGCTTTCCTGATGATGAGCGTGATCTTGGGAACGGTGGCTTCGCTGTAGGCATACAGGACCTTTGCCCCGTGCCGGATGACACCTGCATGTTCCTGGTCAACGCCCGGAAGATATCCGGGAAGGTCCACAAGTGTGATGATGGGAATATTAAATGCATCACAATAACGTATGAAACGGGCTGCTTTATCGGAAGAATCAACATCGAGTACCCCGGCCAGCACTAAAGGCTGATTGCATACAAATCCAACAGTCTTACCCCCGAGGCGTCCAAAACCAATAACCAGATTTGCCGCCCAGCCTTTCTGGACCTCAAAAAAGTCGGAATCATCGACCACGGCCTTTATGACATTTCTGACATCATAAGGCAACTTGGGATCACCGGGTACAATCTTATCGATCTTAAATTCTTTTTTCGGTTCCTTTTTCTTTAATACCCGGGGTTTGTCAGTATTGCTCCAGGGAATGAAGGAAAACAACTTTTTAATTTGTTCAATACACTCCATTTCGCTTTTTGCAAAAAAATGTGCATTTCCGGTGATCTCGCTATGTACACGCGCCCCGCCAAGGTCTTCCATAGAGATCTCTTCTCCCAATACTGTTTTAATAACTTCCGGACCGGTAATGAACATCTTGGAGATTTTGTCCACCACAAATACAAAATCAGTAAGTGCAGGAGAATAAACAGCCCCCCCGGCGCAGGGCCCAAGAATGACAGAAATCTGAGGAATGACTCCGGAGGACAGGGTATTTCTGAAAAATATCTCACCATATCCGGCAAGGGAGTTTACCCCTTCCTGGATCCGGGCACCTCCTGAATCGTTTATACCTATAAGGGGCATGCGCATCTTAAGGGCATAATCCATGATCTTTGTAATTTTCCGGCTGTGCATCAATCCAAGTGACCCCCCGGCTACCGTAAAATCCTGGGCAAAAATTGCTACCGGCCGGCTATGGATGGTTCCGGTACCAATAATAACGCCATCTCCGTGCAGGATTTTCTTATCCATGTCAAAATCGCGGGCCTCATGCTCCACAAACAAATCATATTCACTAAAGGAGTTTCTATCAACCAGGGCGACGATGCGCTCTCTGGCAGTGAGCTTTCCCATCGCAATTTGTTTTTCAATGGCTTTCTCCCCACCACCTGCCAAAACCTTCTTACGTTTCTTCTGCAGTTCTTCAATTTTCCGTTTCAGTGGCATTTTGTTTTTTTTTATGGGAAAAAATGTCCGGGTTCCCGTTTTGCAATTGCAACGTTACAAAATCAATTCAAGTTAAAAAAATATATTTCTCGCTGAGAATTTTATTGAAACTATAAATTGCAGTAAACCAGTATTTTAACACTGAGGTTCAAATTTCCCAATGGACCGGTTACTTGGGAGCCAGGTAATACAGATAACCCGCAATAATGGCAAAGACGATATTGGGTAACCACACGGCCAGCATGGTGTTGATACTGCCCCCTATGGCAAATTGTGATGAAAATTGCATGAAAAGAATATAGGCAAAACTCAGACCAATACCGGCACCAATATGAGTTCCGATTCCGCCCCGGACCTTCTTTGAAGACAGGGATACACCGATCAGAGTCAGAATAAATGTTGAAAATGGAATTGCCAGGCGCCGGTACTTCTCAATAAGAAACGGGGTTATGTTATCTGATCCCTTGATCTTTTGTTTTGCGATGAACCGGTTCAGCTCGGAAATGTTCATTTCCTCAACAATATTTTCTCTCATGCTGAAATCTTCGGGACTGATATTCAGGGCTGTATCTATAAATTGTCCCTCTTCAATCAGCTCTTTGTCACCGTCAAAGGTCCGGATATAGTAATTCCGGATGCGCCATTTGTTGGTTGATGTATCCCAGCGGACATAATCTGAGATCAGTTTCGATTTTAATTGTCCTTCTTCAGTAAATTCTTCCATTGAGAATTTATGACCAACCTTACCGGAAGTACTGTAACTTTCCATATATACATAGACATTGGGTTGCACCTGAATGTGAATATTTCTCTTATTGTATGATACCGGTGACGGCTGCACATATATTTCCTCAAATGCGTGTCTGCGCATATTTGCATGCGGGATCACGAAATTACTCAGGGCAAATACAAAAACTGCAATAATGAATGTTGAAACAAAATAGGGCAGAAGAAACCTGTTGTAACTCAGGCCGTTACTGAACATGGCAATGATCTCGGTATGGCCTGCCATTTTTGAAGTGAAAAAAATCACAGTAATGAAAGTGAACAACGGGCTGAACAGGAGGAGAAAGTAGGGAATGAAATTGAAATAATAATCAAAAACAACGGAACTTATCGGCGCATCCCTTTCAATGAAATTATCAAGTTTTTCTGTGAGATCAAAGATGACCACAATAAACATTAACAGGGATAGGGCAAATACATAAGTTCCCAGGAATTTTTTTATGATATAAACATCAAGTATGAAGCTGCCCCTGATTTTCATATTCGATTTTTTAATAGGGGTACCATCCCGTTTTTCCAGGTCAAAAATGAACCCTTCAAAATTTGTGCCCGGGCCTCGTTAACCAGCCACATGTAGAAGCACAAATTATGGATACTGGCAATATGGGCCCCCAGGATTTCCTTTGAAATGATCAAATGCCGTAAATATCCCCTGGAATACTGCTGGCTTGTATCAACAATTCCGGATTCATCAACAGGTGAAAAATCATTTTTCCATTTTCGGTTCTTAATATTAATGATGCCATTTGCCGTAAACAACATTCCGTTGCGTCCGTTCCTGGTAGGCATGACACAATCAAACATATCCACACCCAGGGCAATGGATTCCAGTATGTTGGCAGGAGTTCCCACACCCATGAGGTACCTGGGTTTGTCAACAGGCAGGATGTCATTCACCATCTCAGTCATCTCATACATGACTTCTTCAGGCTCCCCCACAGACAATCCTCCGATAGCATTGCCTTCCAGTTCCATTGAACCCGCAAATTCGGCTGACTGTTTTCTTAAATCCCTGTAAATACTGCCCTGAACAATAGGAAAGAGAAACTGGTCATGCCCATATCTCGGTGTGGTGTTTTTATAATGATGAACACCTCTCTCAAGCCAGTGGTGGGTGAGTTCCATGGATTTTTTGGCATAACCGGCCTCACAAGGATAGGGGGTGCATTCGTCAAGTACCATCATGATATCAGATCCGATTGAACGCTGGATATCCACTACGAGTTCAGGGGTGAACAGGTGCCTGGATCCATCAATATGAGATTGAAAAACACAGCCTTCTTTTGTGAGTTTCCTGTTTTCCGATAAGGAAAAAACCTGATAGCCACCACTGTCAGTCAGAATGGGGCGCGCCCAGTTAATGAATTTATGCAACCCGCCTGCCTGTTCAATAGTATCTATTCCCGGACGCAGGTACAGGTGGTAGGTATTGCCAAGAATGATCTGCGCATTTACCTTGCCCCTAAGGTCGTTCTGTGAAACGGCCTTGACAGAGCCGGCGGTTCCGACAGGCATGAAGGTTGGCGTATTCAGTGTGCCGTGTGCGGTTTTAAAACGTCCGCAACGGGCTTTGGTTGCAGGGTCTGTATGTTCTATCCGGAAATGCATTAAAGGCAAAGATAATTATTAAATCAGTGAGACTAAGATTTAAAAGTCTCTTTAGCGAAGTGAATGCTCAAACATCCGGCAGAGGCAGAAGGCTAAACAGAAGGCTCTGCAGATCGACTTTGTGAGTCGATTGAGGGTGTCCGAAAACGGAAACTATTTTGTATTTTTGAATTTAATCTTTTGACAGGCCTGCAGATGGATTTTGACATTCAACAAATCATATTCCGCATCTATTTGGGACTGTTTGCAGTTCAGGCATTCTATATAGTATTTTTCTTCAGCAGGGTTGGGTTCAGTAAACCGCAGAAAAAAAAGGCAAAGCCGGTTCCGGTTTCAATCGTGATCTGTGCCCGTGATGAAGCTTCTAACCTTCAGAAAAACCTTCCGGCGGTTCTCAATCAGGACTATTATGATTTTGAGGTTGTTGTGGTAAATGATTGCTCGGAGGATCATACCGCAACGGTCCTTGAAGAATTTGAGAAACAATACACAAATCTGAAAGTGACAACCATTAAAAAGGATGCCAGGTTCGCACACGGGAAAAAGCTTGCCTTAACCATTGGGATCAAGGCTGCCAGTCACGAGTGGCTTTTACTGACAGATGCCGATTGCAAACCCGGATCTTCCGGCTGGGTATCCCGGATGCAGAAAAATTTTACGCAGAATACAGATGTGGTTCTTGGGTATGGAGGGTTCACAAACACCCATACCCTGTTAAATACATATACCCGCTATGAAACCCTGTTTATTGCCATGCAATATTTTGGTTTTGCTCTGGCAGGAATTCCATACATGGGTGTAGGCCGCAATCTTGCATACAGGAAGTCGTTGTTTTTTAAGCATAAAGGTTTTGCATCCCACCGGAAACTCGCTTCCGGCGATGACGATCTGTTTGTTAATGAAGTTGCCACAAAATCCAATACCAGGGTTGAGTTTTCAGTGGAAAGCCATACCCGCTCTGAAGCAAAACGGACCCTCCCGGACTGGGTCCGGCAAAAGAAGAGGCATCTTACTACAGGATTTCATTATAACCGGCTTACTAAACTGCTTCTTGGTGGAGAATATCTGAGCCGGGTGCTGTTTTTCTCAGCAGTTGCCTTCCTGGCTTTATCTCAGGAGTATCTCTATATTGCCCTGGGAGGCTTGCTGTTGCGATGGGTGTTTTTTGCCGTGGCGCTTAAGACCGCTATGAAACATTTGAATGAAAAAGATTTATTCTTACCTTCGTTAATCTTTGACTTGATATCACCCCTCGTCAATATTCTTCTGGTAATCTCAAACAGACTTAGTTCACCGCAAGCTAAATGGAAATAAACCAAAACCTTTCAGATAAAGCCCGGCATGACTGCAATCTTGTTGAAAAGGCAGTAAAGGGTGATCAAAAAGCATATGCCGAGTTGATGAACCGGTATCGCGATGCCATCTATTTTATGCTGCTTAAAATGGTAAGTAACCCGGTAGATGCGGAAGACCTTACCATTGAGGCATTCGGAAAAGCATTCAAAAATATTGAACAGTATACGCCCTCTTATGCCTTCAGTACCTGGTTGTTTAAAATTGCTACCAATAATTGCATTGATTTCATAAGGAAAAAGAAAGGCACTCTGATATCTATCGACCAGAATGAAGATGATTCTGATGGTGCGCCCCTGTCCATCCAGTCTGCTTCCCTCGATCCGGAAGAGGACCTGATTAAAAAACAGAAAGAGGTTCTCATGCGGGATATTGTTACCCAGTTAAAACCACGATACAAACTTCTTATTGAGTTGAGGTATTTCAAGGAGTACTCATATGAGGAAATAGCCACTGAAATGAATCTCCCTCTGGGTACTGTAAAAGCCCAGTTATTCCGTGCCCGGGAATTGCTTTTTAATATCATGGATTCTTCCAGGGGGAAAATATAAATACCGGAATACACGATATGGAGCTGATTCATAAATATTTCCCCAAGCTTTCGGATTGGCAGATGGACCGGTTTACCAGGCTTGTTGAATTATACAATTACTGGAACAGGCAGATCAACCTGATATCAAGAAAGGATATTGAGCACCTCATTGAGCGGCACATACTTCATTCTTTGGCCCTCATGAAATGGAGGGTTTTTTTAAGACCGGGAAGCATACTGGATGTTGGTACAGGTGGTGGATTTCCGGGTATTCCACTTGCGATTGCCTGTCAGGAAAATGAATTTACCCTGATCGATGGTGTTGCAAGAAAAATCAAAGTTGTAAATGAGATCATTTCTGCCCTTGATCTGAAAAATGCCAGAGGTATTCAAACCCGGGCGGAGGATCATAAACCCCGGTATCATTATATTGTGTCAAGGGCCGTAACGAAGCTTCCGGCCTTCTTCAGACTGGTGAAAAAAAATATGCATACGCAGATGATGGACGAGTCGTTTGGTATTTATTATTATAAAGGAGGTGACCTGAGAGATGAACTGGCTGAATTGCCTGTGAAACCTGACATTTATAACATTTCAGATTGCTTTGACGAACCTTTTTTTTCTACAAAAAAGATCATTCACATACCGGCTGCCGGGTGAAAGAAATTTTGCCGTAATCAAAAAAGTATTATTTTTGCAGTCTGAAAATTTACATGTAACGGATTGAACCATGAAAAGAACATTTCAACCCTCCAACAGAAAGAGGAAAAATAAGCACGGATTCAGGGAACGGATGTCCACAGCCAGTGGAAGAAAAGTGCTTGGACACAGAAGGGCCAAAGGAAGGAAGAAACTTTCAGTATCCGATGAGGCCAAACATAAGGCCTGAAAAAACAATTCATATTTCCCCAATTAAAATGAAGGATCAGCAATGGTCCTTTATTTTTTTCTGTTCCTTTGCAATGTTCTTTTTTAAAATTACAAAACTTCCCTGCACCGGTTTATAATGTTTGAGACTGTGCTATGGATCTGAGTGTTGAAAGATTGCTTCTGGCGCCTGCCGGGAAAGAATTTCAGGACATCTCTGAAAAACTGTTCTCAGGACAGAGAATTTCTGAAGCGGAGGGGTTGTGGTTGTACCGGAACGGGGATCCCGGATCTTTGGGGATTCTGGCGAATCATGTCCGTGAAAAATTCAACGGCAACGACACTTATTTTAACAGGAATTTCCATTTCGAACCCACAAATATCTGCATTTATAATTGTACTTTTTGTTCCTACCGCAGGAAACAGAATGAACCCGGCAGTTGGGAATATTCCCTGAAAGATCTCCAAACCAAACTCAAGGAATATGAAGGGGTGCCCATAACTGAAGTGCACATTGTTGGCGGTGTTCATCCCCATCGTGATTTGTATTATTACGTTGAAATGCTGGAGTTGGTTAAACGCCTCCGGCCCGACCTGCACGTTAAAGCATTTACAGCTATTGAGTTGGAATACATGATAAAAAAAGCAGGTTTGGAGATAAAGGAAGGACTTCAAATCCTTAAGGATCATGGCCTCAACTCAATCCCCGGCGGTGGAGCCGAGATCTTTAATGAGCATATAAGAAAACAGGTTTGCGACGATAAGACAAGCTCTGACATGTGGCTGGAGATACATAAAACAGCGCATGAATTAGGAATACCATCCAATGCAACCATGTTGTATGGCCATATTGAGAGTTTTGAAGACCGGATTGACCATCTTAAAAGACTGAGGGACCTCCAGGATGAGACCGGTGGTTTTAACGTATTTATTCCCTTGAAATTCAAAAAGGAAAATAACAGCCTGTCTGAGATAGGTGAGGTTTCACATATTGAAGACCTCAGGAATTTTGCTGTTTCCAGAATTTTCCTCGACAATTTCCCGCATATAAAGGCCTACTGGCCAATGATCGGCAGGGATATGACACAGATCTCACTTTCATTCGGGGTGGATGATATTGACGGGACTATTGATGATTCGACAAAAATCTATTCCATGGCAGGATCTGAAGATCAGTGTCCGGCCTTGTCAACGGATGCCCTGATAAAGATCATCAGGGAGGCCCGCAGAGTGCCGGTTGAACGGGACACCTTATACAATAAGATCCATATTTATTAACACATCATACTCCAATTCCGAAACAGTAATGCAGAAAGAATACAAATTCCAAGCTACAATACTCAATTTCCAAACCGGTACTGTTTGAATATTAGAAATTTCAGATGAAATGAATAATGATTTACCTCACCATTGTATGACCATTGTATGACCATCGTACTGCTATCGGATTACATTGAATTACAACTGATCCGTCGGGCTGGCCCCTCATCTCAAGCCTGCAAACCTGACCCACGATGCTTCAAACCTTAGCCTTAGCCTGTAGTTGAGCGTGGGGAGACAAGCTTTAGTTCCATTCGTAACCCGGTCTGTTGTTACTAACTCCGGCATTCCTGTCTGTATTCTAAGGCAAATGTAAAGGCTGAGGAAAAGCAAATGGAGAGCGACGTTACTCAGATTGCCGGTGCAATCCTCGTGCTGTTTTACAAAGCAAA
>CAYOFK010000061.1:0-3178 GCA_964403185.1 uncultured Rikenellaceae bacterium
TTCATTTCTGCTTTATTGGACACATTTTCTTTAAGTATTACTTCAAATCCGGCATGTATTTCCGTCTGAATCTGGGATTTGGCAGCGGAAGTTCCACTTACGGTGATGTGTTTAAACTGTCGGGGGGCGGACTCACCTTCGGGGGGCGGATTGGATACAGGGCCTCCGGAAAAATTGGCATTCACGGCCTTTTATCCGGCATGTCATTTACACGCATTACATCAGACAACATCTACTATTCGGCAGACGGACTGGCCTTCACAAGCCTGGGGGGCGGTCTCAGCATTTACTTTGGGAAAGGGTATTCTTACTTCATGCCGGAGATTGTTTATACAATGACCGGACTTACAAACGGCGGAAACGTGGGCACCACCCAGGGAGGCTTTGGATTTAATCTCCTTGGAGGGTACGATTTCAATATAGCAAGGAAAATGGGATTGGGCATGAATGGCATTTTCCATTATGGCTCAATGAAGGATCAGGGAGATAATCCGCCAACCGTAAAGAATATCTATTATGGCATTGAAATCACTCTCCGTTTTGGTAAATAGGATTTGATACCCCTTTATTTGTGTGTTCCGAAGAAGCTTCAGAATTTCCCTTTTTCCTCTGGAAAAAATAGTACATTTGTGCCACATAAAAACAGACTAAACCAGTAATATAAATGTCAAATACTATTGGAATCATAACCCAGGTTATCGGACCGGTTGTAGATGTGAGTTTTGAACAGGAAGGATCGGTTCTTCCGGATATCATGGATGCAATGGAGATCAATAAGCCTGACGGGTCACGGTTGATTCTGGAATGTCAGCAGCACATTGGCGAAAATACAGTACGGACCATTGCCATGGATTCCACAGACGGTTTACAGCGTGGCACTGAAGTTGTTGCCACGGGCAACCCCATCATGATGCCTGTTGGAGAGCAAATCCGCGGACGCCTCATGAACGTGATCGGGGAACCCATTGACGGGATCGGAGCTCTGGATAAAAAACACGGATATCCCATTCACAGACCCCCCCCCCCATTTAAGGAGCTGACCACGGAAAAGGAAGTGCTTTTTACAGGGATCAAGGTGATAGACCTGATCGAACCTTATTCAAAAGGGGGCAAAGTTGGGTTGTTCGGGGGCGCCGGAGTTGGGAAAACCGTTGTGATCCTTGAACTGATCAACAATATTGCCAAAGCCTATACCGGGCTTTCAGTGTTTGCCGGTGTGGGTGAACGTACCCGTGAAGGAAACGACCTGTTGAGGGAGATGCTGGAAGCCGGGGTAATAGATTATGGTCAGGCTTTTTTGAAAGACATGGAAGCCGGCGGATGGGACCTGAGTAAGGTTGACCGGAAAAAACTGAAAGATTCAAAGCTGGCACTGGTATTTGGCCAGATGAATGAACCTCCGGGGGCTCGGGCCCGTGTGGCCCTTTCCGGATTATGCATAGCAGAATATTTCAGGGATGGAGAAGGTGAAGGAGAGGGGAAAGACATTCTTTTCTTTATGGACAATATTTTCAGGTTCACACAAGCAGGTTCAGAAGTATCTGCGTTGCTGGGACGGATGCCCTCAGCAGTGGGCTATCAGCCCACTCTGTCCACTGAAATGGGAGAACTTCAGGAGCGGATCACTTCCACAAAACACGGGAGTATTACTTCGGTGCAGGCCATTTATGTGCCGGCTGATGATCTCACAGATCCGGCGCCGGCCACCACCTTTGCACACCTGGATGCCACCACTGTTCTCAGCCGTAAAATCTCCGAACTGGGGATCTATCCTGCAATTGATCCCCTGGATTCAACCTCCCGGATCCTGTCTCCGGAAATTGTTGGAAAAGACCACTATGAAACGGCTCAAAGGGTGAAAGAGATCCTCCAGCGTTATAAGGAGTTGAATGACATTATCGCCATCCTGGGAATGGAAGAGCTGGCAGAGGAAGACAAGGTGGTGGTCCAGCGGGCCCGCCGTGTCCAGCGGTTCCTGTCACAACCTTTCCATGTGGCCGAGCAGTTTACAAATGTTCCCGGAAAGTGGGTCCCCATTGAAGATACCATCAAAGGATTTAAAATGATCCTGGATGGTGAAGTGGACGAATATCCGGAAGGAGCCTTCCACATGGTAGGTGCCATTGAAGAGGCTGTTGAGAAAGGAAAAATGATGTTAACGGAAGCAGAAGCCTGACAGTATCCAGTAATTCGCACGCTATGCATCTAGAAATTATCACACCGGAAGGAACCGTCTTTTCAGGCGAGATCAAACTGATCAGGGTGCCGGGCACCAAGGGTTCCTTTGAGGTTCTTCAAAATCATGCCCCCCTGATCTCGACACTTGAAAAAGGAAACATTAAAGTCGTTGAAAAGAGTGATAAAGAAAGTCATTTTGACATCAATGGCGGAGTGATTGAAGTAAGGGATAATACAATCATTGTACTTGGCGATTTCGTATAATATGCGCACCCTGTTTTATATTTTATTGGGATGGTTCTGTGTCCTTCCCGGATTCAGCCAGAAACGTGAAGTATCGTTTATGGCTGCAGATGGATTGGAGGTCACAGGCGACCTTTATGCCGCCAACCCCGTCGCCCATTATATCATCCTTTTTCACCAGGCCGGATCATCGCGGGGCGAGTTTCAGGAGATCGTCCCAAGGTTCCGGAAAATGGGATACAATGTGCTGGCAGTGGACCTGCGGTCCGGATCCAACATGAATTATGTCAACAATGCCACGGCTGAAAGAGCTCGTGCAAAGAGCCTTTCAGTCAGCATGTTCGATGCATACAAAGACATTGTGGCTGCCATAGAATTTGTGGGAACCCAAACAAACCTCCCGGTGATCTTATTGGGGAGTTCTTATTCTGCCTCCCTGGTTCTGGAGGAGGCCTGTGTGAATCCCGGAGTCAAAGCTGTGATTTCGTTCAGTCCCGGCGAATACTTTCCGGGACATTCCGTAAAAGGATCCATTAAAGGTCTCGACAAACCCTCTTTTATTACTGCAACAGTGGAAGAGGAACCTTTTGTAAATGACCTTGTAGAAAACGTTCTTCAACGCATTGTTTTTGTTCCTCAGGGCGGAGCAGGACAACATGGGGCCAGAGCCCTCTGGAAAGAGAATGAAACCTCTTCAGAATACTGGCTGGCACTGATCATGTTTATCAGGTCCCTGGAAAACCTGTAGATTTAAATC
>CAYOFK010000061.1:3278-15644 GCA_964403185.1 uncultured Rikenellaceae bacterium
CGGATCACACTTTCCTTTGTGAGCGCCGCCAGGTCCGCCAGGTCCTGGCGGGAGAGTGTTGTATCAAAGAATGCATTTTCATAAATATTATTTGACAGATACAGCAGGGTATCTGCCACCCTTCCCGGCATTTGTTTATGGGTTAAATTGACCAGTTTTTCATAGGATCTGATATTCTTGTTGTTAAGATAACCGATAAACTTCATGGCAAATTCCTGATTCTGATTCAACAGGGTTTTAAAGGCTTTGATATCAATAAAACAGGCGGAAGTATCTTCCAGGGCTGCGGTTGAAAAATGGTGTCTGTAGTCCACTTCAAAACCGGGCCCTCCAACGAGATCACCGTTTTTAACCAGGCTCAGAATCAAATCTTTCTTATAGGTGTCTTCGATATATACTTTGGCCAGACCTTTGGTAATGCAGGCTAAATGCGTGAAGGGCCCCCCTTGTTTAAAAATAATTTCTCCGGATTTGAAACGGACCTCAAACTTATTTTCACTTAAATAGTCCATTTCGCCTTCGTTGAGCGGCTCAAAAAGCTCTGATTTTTGCTCGCAAACAGTGCAATCGGACATGTGATCGTTATTTATCATGGTCAGAAAATTCCTGAGAAATACAGATACTTATTCAATACAGAATGTCTCAGAGGAAGGTGTCATTGACAAATATCATAAAAAAAACAACTTTAAACAAGATCCGGGTTAAAATATATCAACCGGAGTACTAAATTAATCCTCATAAAAATGTAATATTTCCGGTATTTTAATTCATACATGGAAATATTTTAAATACATTTGTTAAAGTGAAGATCCAATGTACATTAACCAAAACACATATACCATGAAAAAATTCAATGTCTTGATGTCACTGATGCTTTTTGCAGCACTGGTCATCACTTCCTGTGAAGGTCCGGCAGGCCCCCAGGGAGCAGTTGGCCCGGCAGGCCCTCAGGGTGAGCAGGGAATCCAGGGTGTTCAGGGGCAACCAGGAACCGCCACCTGTGTTGTGTGTCACGACAATTCACAGTCCATTGCAGCCAAATCTACACAGTGGGAGCTTTCAAAACATGCTACCGGTGGAAACTATGTGAGAAATCACACCGACTGTGCAGTGTGTCATACCAGTCAGGGATTCCGTGAGAGGATAGTGAATGACGATAAGGTAACGGCAGCTGATATTCAGGATCCCAATCCGATCAACTGCTACACCTGTCACAATATTCATGAGACCCATACTTCGGCGGACTGGGGTTTCACAAAAACAGATGCGGTTGATTTCTGGGTAGGCGGCACCTTTGATTTTGGTAAGGCAAATGTTTGTGCCAGTTGCCATCAGAACCGTGAGCCGGGAGTAACCCTCAACAAAGATGCAACGGTTAACGATACCGTTACTATTACATCTCCCTACTGGGGGCCCCACTATGCTGTTCAGGGCATGTTCATTGCCGGTATGGGTGGTATAGAGTACGGAACAGGGTATAGCAATTCATCACATACCACCCTGGTAACGGATGCATGTGTTACCTGTCATATGGCTGATGTAGCCTATGGTTCTTCTCCAATGGCCGGTGGTCATACCATGAACATTACATTCCTTTACCATGGATCCACAAGATATAATTTCAACGGTTGTACGGCCTGCCATGCAGACACAGATGCTCTTTTAACTAAAGTTACAGATACTAAAACAGCCATGGAAACGGCCATTGCTTCCCTTAAAGCAAAATTGATTGCACGTGGTGTTCTGGATGCAAATGATCATATTGTGCCCGGAAGAGTCAGTACTATTGAAGCCGGCGCTGTCTGGAATTATATTATGCTGATTAAGGATAAGAGTTTTGGCACGCATAACGATGCCTATGCAACCACATTGGCCGCTAATACTGAAACGGCTATAGATGCATTATAGGATCCACAAGGTTTTTTAAAAAAAAGCTTCGAAAGAGGCTTTTTTTTTTAAATTTAGAAGTTCTTACCAAAGAAATTAATATAATGAAAAGACGGTGGATTAACTTATTGATTGTTGCTGGAATTGTCGGCATGTTTATGGGTTCATGTAACTACGATTATATTGTATTCCCGGAACAACTTCCTCCGGACACCAGCAAAACGTACAGTTTTAAAAATGATGTGGTGGGTATTTTTGATGCCAGCAGCTGCACCAATTGCCATCCTTCAGCGGGGGGTCTTGACCTCACAGAAAACAATGCATACGCCAGTATCTGGGCCAATAGTCTTGTTGACACAACGGATGCTGAAAACAGCAAGATCTGGTATTATCCACATCCGGCCACAGGATCTCATGGCACCAGATACGGCGCTGCGGATCCCAGGGTGGGCTACATGCTGGAATGGATCAAACAGGGTGCAAAGGATAATTAATAAAAATGCAAATAATGAAAAAAATATCTTTGATACTGCTATGTCTGGCCTTCCTGGTTCAGGGCCGGGCCCAGGAAACCGGGGAAAAACCGGAACGTGACGACCGGCCGGTACGGTCCGCGTTTGAAAGCGGAATCCTTATTGATGCCCAGACCAATATCATCCCCGATCAGAATACCCTGGAAATGATCATCCAGCATAAGTTCGGACCCATGACCAACGGATTTTCAGATCTGTTCGGGATCTATGCCCCGGGAGCCAATGTGAGAATTAATTTTAATTACAGCATACTTGATAAACTGATGGTGGGGTATGGTCTCACCAAGACCAATATGACCAGCGATTTCCAGGCAAAGTGGGCCATCCTGCAGCAGACACGGTCAGGCCATATTCCCGTTGCTGTTACGGTTTACGGGAACCTGGCAATAGATGGCCGGCCCAGTGAGGAGTTGGGAATAAACTACAGTTTTATTAACCGTCTTTCTTATTTTGCACAGGTGATCGTGGGACGGAAATTCACCAACTGGTTTACCCTCCAGGCCAATGCCAGTTTTTCACACTTTAACCTGGTGCCTGCTGACCAAACCGATCCCAGAAAAGCCTATGACCACAACAAGATCTCTTTCGGCGTGAGCGGCCGGCTTAAATTCTCGTCTATGTCTTCTGTGATTTTTACATACGACGATCCATTGAATTCTGCAAGCCTGAGCAAACCGGAACTACCCATCCTGCCCAAACCCAAACTGACTATTGGATATGAGGTGTCCACTGGCCCTCATGCCTTTCAGATCTATGCCGGAACCGCCAATGGAATACTGCCTCAGCATGACATGATCTTCAACCAAAACGATATAGGCAGCCTTGATGGATGGATGTTTGGGTTCACTATAACACGGTTATGGGGATTTTAAGGACCGGGATACATGTGACCGGATTTCTGCATTTTTATATGAATATTAAATATTGCAAAGCCTCATTTTATGGTACAAAACATATATTGCAGGTGAAAGCATTGTATAAGCACTTAAAAACTACGAACGGATGAAACTACCAAGATCTTTTTATAGCTGGACCACAATTATCGGTGCTTCAATAGCAGGGATCAGTCTGCTGACCATACTTTTCTTATTGCTGATCTCCATTCTGTTTGATTTTGGAGCAGATTACTCGGGGCTTTTCATTTACATCATTATGCCGGTATTTCTTGTAATTGGCCTGATCATGATGCCGGTGGGCATTATTGCCAAGCGCAGAAAGGAACGCAGGGAAAAAGTGATCCGGCATGTGAAGTTCCCGATTGTTGATTTTAATGTAAGGGAACAAAGAACAGCCTTTTATGTATTTGTGCTGGGCTCCATAATTTTTCTGATATTGACGGCTGTTGGAAGTTACGAAGCCTTTCATTATACAGAGTCGGTTGAATTTTGCGGAAAACTTTGCCATAAAGTGATGGAACCGGAATTCGTGGCCTATCAACACTCCTCCCATGCCAGGGTGGCCTGTGTGGAGTGTCATGTAGGTACGGGGGCAAACTGGTATGTCAAATCAAAAATGTCGGGCCTGTACCAGGTATATGCCGTTTTAACAAAAAAATACCCCCAACCTATTTCCACCCCTATTAAGAACCTGCGACCGGCACGGGAAACCTGTGAGGAATGCCATTGGCCACAGCAATTTTACTCGCGCAAGCTGGTTGTAGAACGGCATTATCTGGCGGATGAAAAAAATACGGAGTGGGACATCAGCCTTCAGATGAAGACCGGTCCTATGCTAAGCGCCCATGGACTTCAGGAAGGTATCCACTGGCATATTAATCCGGATGTAAAAGTTGAATACATCGCTTCGGATGAAAGACGTGAAACCATTCCCTGGGTACGGTTAACCAATAACAACACCGGAGAGGTGATGATCTTCCAGGATGAAAATAATTCCATTACAGAAGAGATGCTGGATACTTTTGAGATCAGACTGATGGACTGTATGGACTGTCATACGAGACCGTCACACGATTATAAAAACCCGATTAAATTTATTAACGATGCCATTTCTGCAGGATCCATCCCAAAAGAGGTGCCGGAAATTAAATTACTGGCCATGGACTTGCTTAATAATAATGAATTCCCCGATACCGACAGCGCTCTGCAGTTTATCGAAAAGGAAGTAATGTCGTACTATGAGAACGGATATGAAGAGTTTTTTGCAGAAAACAGGGCGCTGATTGAAAAAGCAGTGACCGGAATCCAGGAGGGATTTAAAAAGAATATTTTCCCATTTATGAAAGTGGACTGGAAGATCTATCCCAACCACATCGGACACATGGAATTCAACGGATGTTTCCGGTGCCACAATGATCAATACAGCGATGGGGCAGGCAGGGTGATATCAAAGGATTGTGACTTGTGCCACAGCATTGTGGCCCAGGGTACTATGGACACATTGCAGGTGGCAAACATCTATGAAAGTCTGGAATTTGTGCACCCCAATGATCCCGATCAGGCATGGAAGGAGATGCTGTGTGTGGATTGCCACGGATCCCTGTACTGAATAAAGAGAATGTCCAAAAACGGACATCCTGTACTAAACAATTCGGCAATTTTGTCCCAAAATCATACCAACCCGCCGGACGTCTTAATGTGGCCCTGCAGGCAAATCTTTGCATTATTGAAAATTGTATAGCTTAACTCAGGCAAAGGATCTGCCCTTGACAGTTTGTCTTAACCGTACTTACTTATTTTCAGAATGAGATCTGGCTTTAGAATGGTGATGGTATTATCATCAAAGGCAATCAATCCTGACTTTGCGAATTCACTAATAATCCTTGAACAGCCTTCTCTTGTTATCCCGGCCAGTTCAGACAATTCCTTCCTGTTCAGCGGCAACTCAAATGTGGATGCCTGAAAAACATCTGCAGAAAGATATCTTAAAGATTCGGCCATCCGGCCCCTGTTATTTAATTTCTGGAATGAAGCAATCTTTGCAAATGTATACTCAAGACGGGTGTGAATGTGTGTCATGTAAGCGGATGAAAAGGCCTTGTTTACATCAAGTATTTCTCTGAAAGTATCTGTGTTGATCAGACAAACGCAGGACTTTTCAAGGGCAATTATGGAATAATGATGCAGGTGGTTTGTGAACATTCCAATGCCCGAAATAAACTCAACAGGCTTTACCAGCCTCAAAATTAAGGGCTGCTTATTATCCTCGCTTTCAAGAAAAAGTTTGGCAAGCCCGGAAGAAAATGAAATAACATGAGTGCAGGCAGAACCCTGTTTCACAATGGTTTCTCCTTTTCCAAAAACCATTTCATACCGGTTCCCCTGGATCATTTGCAATTGTTCCAGGGATAGATATTTAAAGATGGGTGCCTGTGTTTTACATCCCACGCAGTATTTCTGGTTTTTGTAAGTCACGGTTTTGAGGTTCCAAACGCACTAAATTAGTAAAATTTTAATCACCGGATTGATATATATCAATATTTAATGTGAGAATCATTCAAAGAAAAACGAATTCTTCCCATGTTTTAATGTGTGATTTGCATCACAATAGTTGAATTCCGGGTTGTTAAAAATCGTATTTTTGAGTACATTTAATATTTCATAGTCTTTAAACTTCAATAAATTAAACTTTAAATTCACTAAAATAAAAATTATGTATGAACAAGTTGGAAAAATAATTGTACTGCTTTTTATGGGCTTCGTACTATTTACAGTTGGGTGTAAGAAAGATGATAACAAGATCCCAACTGTAAAAGCTTTTGCAGGATCTCAGGTCTGCCAATCCTGTCACACTGAAATTTATTCTTTTTTTATTGAGAGCGGGCACCCGTATAAACTAAATAAAGTTTCCGGAGCGGCCCCAACCTATCCGTTTACCACTTTAACCCATTTACCATCAGGGACAGGTGGCGCCTATACATGGAATGATGTATCCTATGTTATCGGTGGATATGGCTGGAAAGCCCGGTATGTTGATACAGATGGTTATATCGTAACCACTGATGACAGCCAATACAATTATGAAGATGGCTCTATAGTCGGGTATCATGCCAGTGAAGATGAAGGCACAAAAAAATATGATTGTGGACGCTGCCATACAACAGGCTGGAAATCCGTTGCAGACGGAGGTTCCCCTCAGGACGGCCTGCCAGGCATGGATGGAGAATTTTTTGCCGGGGGCGTCCATTGTGAAGAATGTCATGGAATGGGGAACATCCATGCTGCCACTCAACTGGCCAGTGACATAAGCATCGATCGTACCTCACTTGCCTGCGGGTCATGCCATTACCGGAATGAGGATCACACCATTGCAGCCAGTGGCGGCTTTATTAAGCATCATGAGCAATATGATGAATTGATTTCAGGTGGGCATGTTGCCAAGGCCTGTATTGATTGCCACGATCCGCATGCGTCCACAAAATATGATGCCCAGGCCGAAGGCTCCGGTGTGACGAAACAATGTACGGAATGCCATACTCAACCAGCTTATGCGCTTCCGAACATTCACAATGGTGCCACTTGTGTCGATTGTCATATGGCAAAAGCAAGCAAGTCGGCCATTAAAACCAATAGCGGACTCAATGGGGACATTAAAACCCATATTTTCACTATTAATCCGGCCGTTGACGGACCAACCACGTTCTATACCAGTGCAGGCGCCATTGCCAATGCAAACGGACTGGGAGTTCCTTTGAATCTCATTTGTTATAAATGCCATAAAAATGATAATGGAATCGGCGGAGGCGCTTCACCAAGAACCATGACCCAATTGTCAACCAAAGCCACAGGATTTCATAATTAGAAGTTTTTAGTAGCATAATAATTATACGTAATAAAAAAAGGTGTCCAAATTTGGACACCTTTTTTTTAACACAAGCTCAAAAACATCATAAAAAAACATCTTTCAAAAATGAGTTACGTAAATTCTTTAATGAATATAACATAGATTTTGACGAACGTTACGTATGGTATTAAATATTAATTAAGGGCTGAAAGCCCGACAGGTAATTCATATAAAAATCCTGCCTCAAAGTTTATCAAAAGCTCATTTACACTGCATATTTTCAACACACATTGAAATCATCCGGTGAATGTTCTATCTTTATTCCACATGGAAACATTCGGATTCTGGTCCATCATCCCACCCATCGTTGCCATTGCACTGGCCATTCGAACCCGTCAGGTCTTTATTTCCCTGACTTTTGGGATCTGGCTGGGTTGGATAATTCTCAGTCATGGCAATCCGGTAACCGGGACTTTCAGGACTATTCAGGCCATGGTGGACGTTTTTAAAAACGAAGGCAGCACCCAGACGGTTTTGTTTACGCTCATGATCGGATCATTGATCGCCTATGTACAAAGATCGGGAGGTGTTGATGGTTTTATTGAGAGCGTGAGCCGGAGGCATGAAAGACCGGGCAGCTTAAATTCCGGCATTTCCAGGATCAGGGTGCAGTTTCTGGCAGCCATTACCGGATTGATCATCTTTGTTGAATCTAACATTTCAGCGCTGACAGTCGGGACATTATACAGGCCCCTGTTTGACAAGTTGAAGATCTCCCGTGAAAAACTGGCCTATCTTACCGATTCCACTTCAGCACCATCAAGCATACTCATTCCATTTAATGCCTGGGGGGCTTTCATCATGGGATTGCTGCTGGTGCAAGGTTTTGAACAGCCTTTTAAAACCATGTTCAGAGCCATTCCCTTTAACTTTTATCCCTTGTTTGCAGTGCTTCTGGTATTTTATATTGTTTTCAGTAATAAAGATTACGGCCCGATGCGAAAAGCTGAAAAAAGAGCCACAGAGGAAGGGAAGGTCCTTGCAGACGGCGCCAAACCCATGGTATCATCTGAAATCACATTTCTTAAAAAGAAAGGATCTGTTAAGGCCCGGTCCTTCAACATGATCATCCCTATTTCCGTCATGGTTCTTGCCATGCCCTTTATGCTCGTATACACAGGATGGGATTCTGTAGCACAACCTGAAACAAAATCATTCATCACAAAGGTTATGGAAGCCATAGGGCAATCCTCGGGAGCTGCTTCGGTATTGTATGCCGTGCTTACAGCATTGATTTCAGCTGGTGTCATGTACGCCGTTCAAAGGCTTTTTTCCCTGAAAGAAATGGTCGATCTAACGCTCAAGGGCATGTCGGGAATGGTGCCGCTGGCTCTTCTAATGGTCCTGGCTTTCGCCATTGGAAATTTATGCAATGAACTGGGTACCGGACAGTATGTGGCAGATGTATCAAAAAAGTGGCTGTCGCCCAACCTGGTTCCGGTCATCGTTTTCCTGGTCAGTTGTTTTATTGCATTTTCAACGGGAACTTCATGGGGCACCTTTGCCATTATGATCTCCATTGCAGTTCCCATGGCCCAGTCGTTGGACGCCAATGTACACATGGCTATCGCAGCAACTCTGGGTGGAGGTGTTTTTGGCGACCATTGTTCCCCCATTTCCGATACCACCATTATTTCCAGTATGGCTTCGGCCAGCGATCATATTGACCATGTGAAAACCCAGTTGCCCTATGCCCTTACAGCCGGCGTCCTTACTGCCATTGTTTATCTGATCCTTGGATTTGTATTATAAGGAAAAAGTTCGGACAAGGTGCAAACAGGACCGTTTTTCGGGCAATGATCCTGAAGGCTGTTCACAGCCCCAATCCATTCGCACAGAATATTCATGAACCCAGGATGACGATCAGGCCTCCCGTAATATATGCCAGTATCCACCACGAATAGGCAACACGGGTGTAGAGATGCAAGCCCCTGGAAACTTTTGTTTGTGCACCGTGTTTCTTATTGTAACGCCATATCAGAATGGCATCCACTATCATGGCTGTCAGGGAGGAATATCCAAGCAGGCCATGCAGGGTAAAAGGGGAGTTTTCAGAACCAATGATCATGCAGGTGGTTGCCGTGATATCCAGCACTACCCCAACGGTCATAAAAAACAGCACCCGGTTGCTGATCAGGAATTTTCTCTGTTCGGTGATGATGGCAATCGAGTAAGAAATGAGGGCCAGGGTGACTATGGAAGATCCTGCAATTAGAATAGGTTTCATTATTTGAGTTTAAATAATAATAATAAAATTTCCAGAATTAAAGTACCATTAAACCGGCCGCAGGCCTTCAGGATTGCTTTTTGACAAAGGCCCCTCGTTCATACTGCCACGACGGTAGCCTTCCATATCTATGGTGACATAGACGTATCCTGTATCTTTTATTTTCTTAACAATCCTTTCGCGAAGATTTTCTTCAAAAAGGCGTTGAACCTGGTCCGGGCGAACTTCAATTTTCACAGTTTTACCAAAATGGCGGGCACGGATGTTCCGGAATCCCAGATCTGAAAGGAAATTTTCCACCTGGTCCACCATGTTCAACTTTTCCTTATCAATGGGTTCCCCATACGGGAACCGGGAGGAGAGACAGGCCAGTTCATCCTTTTCCCAGGTTGGTAAATCCAGTTTTTTCGACAGGACCCTGATCTCATTTTTTGTTAATTCAGCTTCCAGAAGCGGACTGCCCACCTTTTTTTCCCTGAGGGCTTTCATGCCCGGGCGGTGGTCGTGGCGGTCGTCAAAATTGGTTCCGTCCACCATATTCGGGTAGTTTCCTGAACCGGCAAGTTCCGCGATTTTTTCAAACAATTCGCTTTTGCAGAAATAGCAGCGGTCCACAGGATTGTTAACAAAACGCGCATCATTAAGTTCCTTTGTATGTATGATCTCCACACGGACCCCTATCTGACCGGCCAGATCCATGGCTTGTTTGAATTCCCTGGAGGGATAGCTCGGAGAAACGGCCAATACCCCAAAGGTGTTTTCACCAAGAACATCATGGGCCACCTTCAGTAAAAAGGCGCTGTCCACACCCCCGCTGTAAGCTACTACCACCTTCCCCATTTCTTTAAGTATGGATTTGAGTTTATTGTATTTTTTTTGAGTTTGCATATTTGTTATCTTTTCAACATATTAAATCTTGAAAAATCCGAGGGTTCTAAGGCCAATTAAATAAAATTAATCCAACACACAAATATGAAATATTTATTCGTAAAACATCGTTTTCCCCGGCATTTTCTGCTTACTCCTATAATTCTACTGGCTGTAGTACCCATAATGGTCCTTGATCTTTATGTGGAGATCTTTCACCGGTTCGCCTTTCCATTCTACGGCATTCCTTATGTCAAACGAAAAAACCATATTCGAATAGACAGGCACAAGCTTTCCTACCTCAATCCCCTGCAAAAATTGTATTGTGTTTATTGTGGGTATGCCAATGGGATACTGCAATACTGGGTCAGAATATTTGGGGAAACAGAAAAACACTGGTGCGCCATCCATCATTATCGAAAAATCTTTTAAATAAACTTGAATTTTGTTAACATATATGTTAACTTCGTGTTATGATTAGAGAAATACGATTTTATAAAAATCATTTTACTGACTTTTATATATCTCTAGATTCATCAGTTCAAGAAAAGATTGAATTTGTCTTCAAAATTATTAGGACTGTTGATCGAATACCAGAGAAGTTCTTTAAACATATCGAAGGATCCGATGGACTTTTCGAAATTAGAATAAAAGCCGGAAATGGTATTTATAGAATTTTTTGTTGCTTTGATAAAGGTAGAATTGTAATACTTTTTAATGGATTTCAAAAAAAGAGTCAAAAAACACCTAAAAAAGAAATTGAAAAAGCAGCCAGACTAAAACAGGAATATTTTAATAAAAAAAGGAGCAAATCATGAAAACAATAAAAGATGCCAAAACATTTGATGAACTTTTGAATATTAAATATGGGAAACTTGGCACACCAAATAGAGATGAATTTGAGTCCAGAGCAAAAGCCTTTGTTGTAGGTGAAATGATTAAAGATGCCAGAAAAGAAGCTCATTTGACACAAGATGAATTAGCAAAAAAAACAGGAACAAAAAAAAGTTATATTTCTCGTGTTGAAAATGGCAAAATAGACATACAGATTTCGACTCTTTTCAAAATATTTGAAGAGGGTTTAGGGAAAAAAATTGGGTTGACGTTTTTATAAACCTACGGCGCCACAACAATTAAGCACTAATGCAGTCCCGTAAGGCGGGAGTTCAACAGTGCATAGACTGAATGCCTTATTCCCCCGTATTGACAATCAATAAAATAAACTTAACAACCCAATGAAATCTCCTTTCGGGTGTAATGTCATGTTTCTCCGGCCCCATTCAAAACAAACAAACCCTGACAAAAATGTCAGGGTTTCAGTGGATTGTTGACCCGCCAGGGCTCGAACCTGGACTCTTCTGAACCAAAATCAGATGTGTTGCCAATTACACCACGGGTCAAAGCGGTGCAAATTTACAAAAAATATTTCTCTGACAAAACACCTGAGATTTTGTACCTTTAAACACAAGCCTTGATGTATTTTAACTTAAATCCTTTTAATAATGAGAACGCAAACTCTGATGCTTGGTTTTTTTCTTATTCTTTCATTCAATAGTATTTCGCAGGAAGATAAAGCACGCGACCTTCCCGTACGTGGACTTTGCATTGCAGCCCCGGAAAAGGACGGACTGGACCTGTTTCTGAAATTCATTTCGGAAGACCTGAAACAGATGAATGTGAACACCCTGGTCCTCAGGGTGGATTTTAATTATGAATACCTGAGCCACCCCGAACTGCGTGATCCAGATCCCCTCACCAAAAAGGATGTCAAAAAACTTGTAACCACCTGTAAGGAGTCCGGCATCGAACTGATTCCCCAGATCAATCTGCTGGGGCACCAGTCCTGGCATGAAACCCTTACTGCTCTGCTCAGGGAATATCCCGGGTTTGATGAAACCCCCCACATAAAAATGCCCGAAAAATTTGAATGGCCTAATGATGACGGTCTTTACTGTAAAAGTTATTGCCCCCTGCATCCTGAGGTACACAACGTAGTCTTTGCCTTGGTGGACGAGCTTATGGAAGTATTTGAAGCTTCAGCATTCCATGCCG
>CAYOFK010000062.1:0-15616 GCA_964403185.1 uncultured Rikenellaceae bacterium
TTTTCCGTCGGTCGGCCTGGAAGGCCTGAAGTGCGGGGCTGCCCGTCGGATAACAGCGAATGAGAGCATCCGGTGATTTTGTTCCCGAAATCCTTATAACCAAATTCCAAAACACAAATAATTTTCAAATCTCAAAATCAGTCCTGTAGAGCGATTTTTTAAATCGCTTTTATTATTAGGTTTTCCCGGGTTTTTCAAGCGACTTGCAAAGTCGCTCTACAGGATTTGTTCCAAACCACGAAGTGGTTGAACATGAATAACCGCAGGTGAAACCTGTGGCTCAGGCGCAGCACCCCAATCCGGGAACCCTGAAATGATTCAATCCTGATATGGCTTTTTCCAACTGAGGATCACAACACTGCCAGCCCTGCCTGTTGCATTTTCCATCGGTCGCCATAGGCTTACCGACGACGCTGCACGTAGCCGCTTGGGCTACTGCTGAAGCTTCAGCGACACGCAGTCGGCAGAGCAAGACCGGCCAGGCAGGGAACCCCACAGAGACCCGCAAAGGATGAGGGGCTGTCTCAAAAGTCAGATTACATATCATTCCTGCGAAAGCAGGAATCCATAAGAGCCTGATTTTCACATTACAAAGATTCTGTATCAAGTACGTAATGATGCCATTAGGTTGCTTTTGAGACACCCCTGTCCTGAGGTACTCCGAAGGACGGGGGATTTATTTAATACTCTGCTCCTTCGAAAAGCCGTTGCTTTGTAGCGGCTTTTTTTATACTTTTCCAGGGATAAGCTCCGGCCCCTGGCAGGCTTTCCACGGCTTAATATGTCACCAACAAAGTTCCTGTTGAAATATGGAAAATTTGATGATTTTCCGACATTTCAACAGGATGTGAAAATTAACGAAAAAACTATATTTTTGAATGTAGCTAATTAAGGGAAGCTTTCACAACAGGAGGATTTACAAATGCCCGAGGGAAGAGAGGTCCCGCAGAAATGGAATGCTTTTCAAAAAAGGGGCCTTTATAACATAATTTCCCGGACCCCGTCGCCAATCTCAGGAAGGTAAAACTCAGCTTTCAGTCCCGTTCTTTTGTTGTAATTCTGCCCCACGGTCTCACAAAACTTCTTGACCTTTGTTTTAAGCACAATGCTGACTGTACAACCTCCAAATCCGGCGCCAGTCATACGGGATCCCAATACACCGGCCACTTTTCCTGCTTCCTCAACAAGAGCATCCAACTCCGGTCCGGTGACTTCATAATCATTCTTCAGGGAGTTGTGTGAGGCATTCATCAATTGCCCGAAGGTTTGCAGATTTCCTTTTTTCAGCGCAGCAACTGCATCCAAAACCCGCTCATTTTCACCCACAACATGATGGGCCCGTTTATAAACAACCGGATTCTCAATAAGATACCGGAGCTTTTTAAGTTTCTGAAGATCCAGGTCACTGAGATTACGAATTTCCTTTTTTTTCTGAATGAGTCCGACCGCCGTTTCACATTCAGTCCTTCTTTCATTGTATTTTGAATCTGTAAGGCCCCGTCTTTTATTGGTGTTGGCAATAATGAGCTGATAATTTTGAAGGTCTAAAGAGACCAATTCGTAATCGAGTGTATCACAATTCAAAAACAAGGCTTTATTCTTACTTCCCATCCCAACAGCAAACTGATCCATGATGCCGCAATTCATACCAACAAATTCATTCTCTGCTCTTTGTGATAGTTTCACAAGTTCCAGTGTGCCCAGATTTGTGCTCAGGATCTTTTCTAATGCGAAGGCTGTAACCAGTTCAATGGATGCTGAGGATGACAGCCCGGCGCCATTTGGAATGTCACCTGAATAAAGAAGATCCATTCCTGCGGGCCGGATTCCTTTTTTTTTAAATTGATCTATCACTCCAAGTGGATAGTTAACCCAATGGTCCTCATGTTTTATTCCCAGTTCATTAAGAGGAATGGAAACCTTATACTCCATATTTGTTGAGGCGAACCTGATATCATTCCCGGGATGTTCTCTGATAAGGAGGTAGGTGCCAAAGTTCAGGGCACAAGGGAAAACAAACCCCCCGTTGTAGTCGGTATGCTCACCAATGAGATTCACCCGGCCCGGAGCGAAAAATAACCTGGGCCTTTGTCCGGATTGTTTATATAAACTGAAAAAGTTTCCGAAGAGGCTATTCAAATCTGTCATTTCCTTTGTATTTTCTTTTGCCAAATGTAAAAAATATTTGAAAAACGATTCGGGGAAGAATCAACGCAACTGATCAAAAACAAATCACTTAAATATATTACTTTTGGCAGATTTTATATTTTTACTGCATCAGTAAATAATTGAAAACCAAATAAACTTTAAATCATGAAAAACAATGTAGAAAAGGGATTAGACCTGGTTGAACAGGGATACAACTTTCTGGTCGCCTATGGTCCCAAATTCCTGGGGGCAATACTGGTCCTCATACTTGGATTATGGGTGATAAGGATTATTACCCGTGGGCTAACAAGGCTTATGGAAACCCGGAAACTGGACTCCTCATTGCAACCCTTTATCAGGAGCCTGACATCAATATTGTTAAAGGTATTGTTGGTTGTAAGTGTGATGGGTATGGTGGGCATCCAGATGACCTCGTTTATTGCCATTCTGGGCGCTGCCGGCCTTGCTGTGGGCCTGGCCCTTTCCGGAACCCTTCAAAATTTTGCCGGAGGTGTGATGATCCTGGTCTTTAAGCCCTTCAAGGTAGGGGATTTTATCAATGCACAGGGCCATACGGGTTCCGTTAAGGAAATTCTTATATTTAATACCATCCTGAAGACTCCTGATAACAGGACAATCGTCATTCCTAATGGCGGATTATCTACCGGATCGTTGACCAATTTCTCAACGGAACCAACCAGGCGGATTGAATGGGTGTTTGGTATTGGATACGGAGACAAATACGAAAAGGCCAAAGATGTATTAAATGCATTTATTGAGGAAGACGATCGCATCCTTAAGGAGCCGGAACCCCTCATTGCTTTAAAAGAACTGGCTGACAGCTCCGTCAACCTCGTTGTACGTGTATGGGCGAATTCAGCCGACTATTGGGCGATCTATTTTGATATGAATGAAAAAGTTTACCAATCATTCGAAAAATAAGGTTTAAGCATCCCATTCCCGCAGCTGGATGTTCATATTCAAAAACAGGCATAAATACATCATTCAAATATGGCAGGCAATTTTCAAAGAACTGGTATACAGCCTCTTTTTCTTGTTTGATGCCTGCAACTGGTTTGGATTTTCTATCTTAGGATCAGATTTTCTAAATTCCTTAGCATACTAATATTTAAACCTTTTTTTATGATGAAACGCTTAAAAGCTATTTTTTCAATCTTTATTGTGTTGTTGGTTGGATTGGCCAATACAACCGTGGGCCAGGACAAAATGCCTTTACAACATAGCGACTACGATGCCTGGAAATCTCTTTCCGGAAGCAAAATCACGGATGATGGAAAGTGGGTCAGCTATGCCATAAACCCTCAACAGGGCGATGGATTCCTGTATCTTTATAATGTAAATACCGGGGCACTTGATTCACTGCCAAGAGGATTTAATACATCCTTTTCTGCAAATTCCAAATTCTTTGCATTCCTGGTTAAACCTGCCTGGGCGGAGACCCGGCAGGCGAAAAAGGATAAGAAGAAAGGCGATGCCTTGCCAAAAAACAACCTGGGTGTCAAAATCCTGCCATCAGGTGAGGTAATATACATTGAGCGGGTGAAATCATTCCAGCTGGCTGAAGACGGCGGAACCTGGATGGCTTATCATAAAGAGAAACCACTGCCAGAGAAGAAGGATGACAAGGAAAAAGCGGAAGGAGAGGAAAAAGAGGAAGAAGAAAGTGCAAAACCTGCTGGAAAACCAAAAGAAAAAGATAAAAAGGCCAAAGCTACGGAACTCGTAATATACAATCCGGTTTCAGGAACGGATCACGTTTATGAAGATGTGGTTGAGTACAGTGTCGCCAAAAGCGGCTCTTCAATTGCTTTTGTGCGGGAAACTACAGATACTGCAAAGATCAAGCATTATTCAGTGATGGTATTTGATACCAAAAATGAACAAGCAACAGAGATCTTCAGTGGTGACGGGACACTTAAAAAGCTGAGTTTGAGCGACCAGGGTGATAAATATGCCTTTATTTATACCGGCGACACCTCAAAGGTCAAGGTTTTTGACCTGTATTTGTCTGCAGGCAGTGAGACTGAAAAAATTGTCAGTATTGAAACTTCCGGCATGACAGAAGGCTGGTCGGTCAGTGAAAACGGATCCCTCATGTATTCTGAATCCGGCGGGCGGTTGTTTTTTGGAACCGCTGAAAAACCGGTGGAAGAACCTGAAGATACTCTGCTGGATGATGAGAAATTCAAACTGGACGTTTGGCACTGGCAGGATCCCTATCTGCAACCGCAACAAAAGATCAATGCATCAAGAGATGAAAAGAAGACATATCAGGCAGTATATCATATCGCTGAAGGAAGGATGGTGCAGTTGGCGAATGAAGAAATACCCTCGATACGGTTATTAATGAAAAGGGATGGAGATTTGGCAGTTGGTTCATCCAACCTGAAGTACAGGAAACTGGCTTCGTGGGATGCCAACAGGTACACCGACTACTTCCTGGTTGATGTAAAAACAGGGAAAACATCAATTATTATTGAAGCCGCCCCATCGTCAGTTAACTTCTCACCTTCAGGAAAATATATAGTCTACTGGTGCATTGAATGTCAGGACTGGTTGGCACGCCCGACAGCCGGAGGAGATCCTGTGAACCTGACAAAAGACCTTGGGGTGATGTTTTACAACGAGCTTCATGATTCACCAAGCGAGCCCAGGCCGTATGGCATTTCAGGGTGGATTGAAGGTGAAAAATATGTGTTGATCAACGACCGGTATGATATCTGGAAAGTGAATGTTACCGGCAGGGAAACTCCGGTTACACTGACCAACGGATTTGGCAGGGAGAATAACACCAGGTTCCGTTATACCTCGCTTGAAGGGTTTGGCGGCGGATTCTATTTTGGTGCCGGTGGAAGCTACGGTGATAAATTATACATTGGTGAAAAGGAACAGATCTACCTTACTGCCTTTAATTACTCCTCGAAGCAATCGGGACTTTATACAGTAAAGGTAAATAAGCCGGCAAATCCAACTGAAATTGTAATGGGGGATTTTTCCTACAGGTCTTTTATAAAAGCAAAGGATGCCGGTATGCTGATGTTCCGGAAAGGAAACTTTGTGAATTATTCTGAACTGTATGTCAGTGATATGAAGCTGTCCAAACCAACAAAGATCTCGGTAACCAATCCCCAGCAGAACCGGTATAACTGGGGAACTGTTGAATTGGTTCAGTGGATGTCTTTTGATGGACAAACCCTTCAGGGCCTGTTATACAAACCTGAGAATTTTGATCCTTCTGAAAAGTACCCCATGATCGTTTACTTTTATGAGCGCAGTTCGGATGGATTGCATAACTATACTGCGCCCGCTCCAAGTGCCTCAACCATAAACAGGACCTATGCTGTAAGCAATGGGTATTTAATATTTGTGCCTGACATCCCCTATGTAACAGGATACCCGGGACAAAGTTGTTATAATGCAGTGGTTAGCGGAACCTATGCCATGCTCAACCGGTTTGATTTTATTGATGAAAAAAGACTGGGCCTTGATGGTCAAAGTTGGGGAGGCTACCAGATCGCCTACTTAATTACCCAAACCGACCTGTATGCCTGTGCCTTCTCAGGTGCGCCTGTGAGTAACATGACCAGTGCATACGGGGGAATTAGATGGGGATCAGGAATGAGCCGGATGTTTCAGTATGAAAAAACCCAGAGCAGGATTGGCGGTACACTCTGGGAGAAACCCATTCATTATATTGAAAATTCCCCGATATTTTTTGTGCCCAAAATAAACACTCCGGTTTTGATCATGCATAATGATGATGATGGTGCAGTGCCATGGTACCAGGGCATTGAATTTTTTGTGGCCCTCAGAAGACTGGGAAAACCAGCCTGGATGCTTACCTATAATGGTGAAGCGCATAATCTCCGGAAACGACCGAACAGAAAGGACCTTTCTGTGAGAAAAATGCAGTTCTTTGACCACTACCTTAAAGGTGCACCGGCACCGGAATGGATGGTGAAAGGTATTCCTGCAGTTGACAAGGGGAAAAACGACGGCTATAAATTGACGGAGGAATAGGTGCCGGATCAAATCTGAAATAAAACTAAAGCCGGTATTTTTATTAAGAACATCAATACTGGCTTTTTTCTGTATATTTCAAGACCATTCAATAACCGGTACAAAAGTGAGGAAAAGACTGCTAAATATATTATTCTGGTCCATAATCTCTGCAGCTTTTATTGGGCCCGGAACAATAACCACTGCCTCAAAAGCGGGTGCAAGTTTCCAATTTCAATTACTGTGGGCCCTGGTTTTTTCTACAATAGCATGCCTGGTCCTGCAAGAAGCCGCGGCCAGGCTAACCATTCAATCAGGAAAGACCCTGGGTGCTGCTATCCGTTACCAGTTTAAGGAGTCTTCCGCTTATACTGTAATCATCGTTCTGGTTGCCGGAGCCATCATATTTGGATCTGCGGCTTATGAAACAGGCAATTTACTGGGGGCTGTAGCCGGCCTGGGGTTTATCATTAACGGGAGGCCGCAACTGTTGATACTGCTTATCGGAGGTGTTGCCTTTTTGATCCTCTCTTTGCCTTCGATCAGGGGTATTGCTCATCTTATGGGATACATTGTTGTGATTATGGGAATTTCGTTTCTGGGTTCAGCCCTGATCCTGAAACCTGACTTCGGGGAAATGTTAAAAGGCGGATTGATACCTTCAATACCTGAAAACAGCGGGGCCGGACTCCTGGTTCTGGGATTGATCGGGACAACGGTTGTTCCTTACAATCTTTTTCTGGGTTCGGGTCTTTCGAAAAATGCTGCATCTATAAAAGAAATGAGATACGGTCTGAGCATCGCGGTGGTGTTGGGCGGATGCATATCAATAGCGGTTTTGGTGGTTGGCTCCTTTGTTGAAGGCCCTTTTTCCTTTGAGGCTCTTGTGTCCCGCCTCGACACCACACTTGGAAAATGGGCCACAATAATGTTTGGCCTGGGCATGCTGGCAGCAGGATTTTCATCGGCCGTTACCGCACCTCTTGCATCAGCCATGACGGCAGACAGCTTGTTTTCAGGCGATGGAAAGTTACAATGGGGCGAAAAATCAAGAAAGTACCGCTACACCTGGGGTTTCGTACTGCTGACCGGAGTTGTTCTTGGGTTGTCCGGATTCAAACCGATTCCTGCCATCATTATTGCCCAGGCCCTTAATGGATTTATTTTACCTTTTATTTCTATTTTCCTGGTGATGGTCATCAATGATCCTGAGATCATTGGAAGTCAAAATATGAACTCCTGGATTTCCAATGTACTTCTGCTGGCAGTTGTATGGATTACCCTTATTTTAGGAATTTCAAATCTTATAAAAGTGGCAAACCAGATCATTCCATCCGGGTTACTGCCTGGGAATACAGCACTGGTAACCAATATTGCAGTTTCTACTGTTATTTGGTTTTATTGTATTGTAAAGGTCATTAAATTGAGACGAAAAACAATGTTTAAATGAGGGCGGAAAAATTCGACCTTTTTGTTGATACAGGCGGAACGTTCACTGATTGCATTGCCAGAGATGCATCCGGAAATATCATAAAACGAAAAGTGCTGAGTAATGGGTCAATACGTGGCAGTATCCGCAAGTGGACAGACCATAAAACCCTGATCGTGGACGAGAAATGGGAACTGAAAAAAGATATCATTGCCGGATACAGTTTTTCTCTCCTGGAAGAAAAACACCCCGCGGTGCAGGTGAAAAAGTTTGATCCGGGGACGCATACTCTAACGCTAAACCAGGATCTGCCTCCCGGACACTTTAACAAAAGTTTAAGTTTTGAGATTACCTCCGGCGATGAGGCGCCTGTTTTGGGTGCGCGATTGATCACACAAACATCATTGAACCAACCCCTGCCGGTTCAGAGTATTAAATTAGGTTCCACCAAAGGCACCAATGCCCTTCTGGAGCGGAAGGGATCCAGACCAATATTTTTTGTAACCAAAGGTTTTAAGGATCTGTTAAGGATCAGATACCAGCAGCGCCCGGATATTTTTGCCAGACATGTTGAAAAGCCTGAAATGTTGTATGAGCATGTTGTTGAAGTGGATGAACGGATCGATAGCAAAGGTTCAGTGATCAATCCCATTGACCTGGGGCAAATAAAAGATTTCCTCTTAACCCTGGATCAAAAAGATAAATCAATAGCGATGGCTGTGGCCTTAATGAATGCCTATGTAAATCCACAACATGAGATGGCAGTGAAAAATATACTGAAAGAATCCGGCTTTCAGTATGTCAGTGTTTCTTCTGAACTGTCGGGATTGATAAAATATGTACCCAGGGCTGAAACCACCGTAGTTAACGCCTATCTCGATCAGATCATTGATTCCTATATCCGCAACATCCGTTCGAATCTGGAACCTGAGAACTTTCATATCATGAACAGTGCCGGTGGATTGGTTGCGGCCCCGGCATTTTGTCCCAAGGAGAGTTTGCTCAGCGGTCCTGCAGGAGGTGTGGTTGGCGCTGCTACAGTGGGGCAGGAGGAGGGTTTTAACAATATACTGTCTTTTGATATGGGTGGTACCAGCACGGATGTGGCCCGGTTTGGCGGACGCTACGACTATAAATTTGAATTGGAAATTGGGGATGCCCGGATATTTACCCCCGCTCTGGCAATTGAGACAGTTGCCGCAGGCGGGGGTTCGATCTGCTATTATGATGGCTATAAGTTGTGTGTAGGGCCTGAAAGTGCCGGTGCCCACCCTGGACCGGCTTGCTATGGGGCCGGCGGACCATTGACCCTTACAGATGTGAATCTCCTTCTGGGACGGCTGGATGCGGAGCAGTTCAGTATTCCGGTATTTCCCCAACATGCCAGGGATAAAGTCCACGGCCTTGTTGTTGAAATGGAACAAAAAACCGGTGAAAAGAGAAACACCGAACAACTGCTGGAAGGATTCCTGAAAATAGCCAACGAGATCATGTCCGGGGCCATTCAGAAAGTATCTGTTTCAAAGGGTTATGATCCTTCTGAATATGAACTTGTAGCTTTTGGGGGTGCCGGAGGGATGCATGCCGGATGGATCGCTGACAATTTAAATATCTCAACAATTCTCTTGCCGGAAAATGCAGGATTGTTGAGTGCTTATGGCATCAGTCAGGCCCCCGTTGAAAGAATGGTCGAGGAACAAATACTGAGACCTTTTGATCTGGTTGGATCATCCATTGATCAGTATATAAGTGATCTTGAACAACAGGCAATAGAAAAACTGGAATTGGAAGGTATCAGTAAAGGTTCTATCAAAATAAGTGAGCGTCTTGTGTTCTTGCGTCACATTGGTCAGGATGCTTCAATTGAGGTTGATTATCGGAAGGGGCAAGATCCGAGACCCGCGTATAAGGAAAAATATAAAAAGTTATTTGGATACTGGACGGCAGGAGAGGGGATTGAACTGGAGTCTGTCAGGATCATTGCTTCTTCCTTCCGGGAACGCTTCATTGCAAAGGAGCATCAGATCGTAAGCAGGCCGCTGAAACCCTTAAAATACATTCCATCATTTTTGAATGGGAAATGGGAGCAAGTCCCTGTTTATCTCAGGAAGGATCTTGTGCCCGGAAAAACAATTTCAGGTTTTGCCCTTATGCTTGATGAATTCAGTACCTGCGTCGTTGAAAAGGGGTGGGAATTGGAGATGGCTGTAACAGGGACCTCTGTAATGAGAAGGGTGAAACAGGAGGATCTGGGTTTTAAAGCAGCGCCGATTGGAAAATCATACGAAGAAATTGAATTGGAGCTGTTTACAAACAGGTTTATGTCCGTGGCTGATAATATGGGATCGATGCTGCAACGGACCTCGGTATCGGTTAATATTAAAGAACGGTTTGATTTCTCATGTGCCTTGCTGGATGAACACGGACGTTTGGTTGCCAATGCCCCGCATATTCCGGTCCATTTGGGAAGCCTGGGGGTATGTGTACGCTCATTAATAAAAGATTTTACTTTTGAACCCGGAGACACCATCATTACCAACCATCCTGCCTATGGTGGTTCGCACCTTCCCGATATCACCCTTGTTACACCTGTATTTAAAAATGGGAAAATCCTTGTAGGTTATGTTGTAAACAGAGCACACCATGCTGAAATCGGTGGCAAAACACCGGCATCCATGCCCCCTGATGCAACATCCCTCATTGAGGAGGGTGTGGTTATCAAACCAACCTACCTTATGAAAAACGGCCGGCCCGGGTGGGAGATCATAAAAGAAATACTTAATCATTCACCCTATCCAAGCAGGGCAGTTGAAGAAAATATTGCCGATCTGAAAGCAGCCCTGGCTGCCAACATGAGTGGCCAACAAGCCCTTCTCGATCTTGTTGAAAATCATGGCCTTACAAAGATAAAAACCTATATGGGATTGCTGCACAACTACGCAGCCGGTAAAATGCGCAGCACCCTGAAGAACATTCCCAATGGAGAATATGCATCAGAGGAGTTTCTGGATGACGGGACCCTTCTGAGAGTTATGATACTTGTTGATGACCGGGATTGCACTATTGATTTTAGCGGAACAGCCCCGTTGCATAAAGGAAATCTGAATGCTACATTAGCCATTGTACACGGAGTGGTCATTTATGTTATGCGGCTGCTAATAAATGAAGCCCTCCCTTTAAATGATGGCATACTGGAACCCCTGAAACTGAAAGTGCCTCAAAACTTACTAAATCCCGGTTTTTCGGGACCTGCTGAAAGCTGCCCGGCCATAGTCGGAGGAAATGTGGAAGTCAGCCAGCGGTTGACAGACACCTTATTGAAGCCTTTTGAAATCCTTGCCTGCAGTCAGGGAACCATGAATAATGTTTTGTTTGGGAACAGTGCTTTCAGTTATTATGAGACCATCGGCGGCGGGTGCGGAGCCACACCAGACCATGATGGAGCTTCTGCAGTTCACCACCACATGACCAATACGCGCATCACCGATCCGGAGATAATGGAGTTGAGATATCCGGTCAGGTTGGAGTCGTTCCGGATCAGACAAGGATCGGGAGGGGCCGGTAAACGAAGGGGAGGGGATGGAATTATCCGGGAGATTCTGTTTCTTGAAGACGTTTCACTTTCGGTACTGACACAGCACCGGACAACCAGACCTTATGGCTTGCAGGGTGGCCGGCCTGGCCGCTCCGGGAAACAGTATGTGGTAACTGCTGACGGGGAAAGAATTGACCTGGGAAGCATAGACGGACGGTTGTTATCAAAAGGCGACAGGCTTGTTATCCAAACACCGGGCGGGGGAGGTTTTGGAACACCTGCCGGAAAATCCCGGAAAACAAAAAAATGATCTGATTGAAAACGGTCGTGTCTTATAAGCGACCCGGAGAGTCGCGCTACAGGGATTTGGTAATAAAATTTTTAAACCTATGAAAAAAATAAAAATCCGGTTTGGCTGGCTGGTGACCACCGCTGCCATTATTCTTCTTACATCCTGCGAAAATAAGGAGCGGCCTCAGTTTATTGAATTCAGGATTCTTGAAACATCGGATGTGCATGGTGCCATTTATCCATACGATTTTATCAGGGATGAGGATGTGGATCATTCCCTGGCACAGGTGCACAGTTATGTGCAAAAACTAAGATTCAATCCTGAGCTTGAGGTCATCCTGCTGGATAACGGAGATATATTGCAGGGGCAACCTGCAGTGTATTATTCAAATTTTGAAGATTCAGATGCCCTCCATATTTGCAGCAAGGTTATGAACTATATGAACTATGATGTGGCAACCATCGGCAACCACGATATTGAGGCGGGCCATCCGGTTTATGATAAACTGGTTGATGAGTTCAGTTTTCCATGGCTGGCAGCAAATGCATTGGACAAAACTTCCGGAGATCCTTATTTTGAACCATACGCAGTATTGAACAGACATGGAATTAAAATTGCAGTCCTCGGATTGATTACCCCTGGCATTCCCCGGTGGCTTCCGGAAAATTTATGGGAAGGCCTTGAATTTGCAGGTATGGTGGAAACCGCAAAGTACTGGGTACGCGAGATTATTGAGAATGAAAAACCTGATGTATTGATCGGTTTGTTTCATTCCGGTCATGATGCTGCCTACGGTGGGGCGTCAGATACCGCTGCGTTGAATGAAAACGCCTCCCTCCTTGTTGCAGAGCAGGTACCGGGCTTCGATGTTGTTTTTATAGGACACGACCATGATACTTATAATGCTTTTATTACAAATGTTAATGGAGAAAAAGTACTGGTACTGGACCCTGGAAGCAGTGCCAGACTCGTTTCAGAAGCTTCTATCCGTATGACATGGAACGATGATTTGGGAGCCTACTCAAAAGAGATCCGGGGCAACCTGATTGAAACGCGCTTACATAGTGGGGATTCTGAGTTTCTCTCATACTTTCAGGATGAATTTGAGAAAGTTAAAGCCTATGTATCCGGGCCCGTGGGCTACTTTGGTGCTGCAATATCATCTTCTTCAGCCCTGTTTGGGGACAGCCCTTTTATGGACCTGATTCATGAGGTACAACTGGAGGTAACCGGAGCTCCGATATCTTTTGCAGCACCGCTGTCTATGAATGCAACCATTGACTCCGGGACTGTGTATGTCAGGGACCTGTTTCGCTTATACAGATTCGAGAACTTCCTGTATATTATGGAACTCACCGGTGCAGAAATAAAGGATTACCTGGAGTATTCATATGATTTATGGTTCAATACCATGTCGTCAGAGAACGACCACTTATTACGGTTCAGAGAGCTGTCTGACAGTGATGGGAATGCCCCTGCTTCTCCCAGGTTGTACAGCTCTTTTTATAATTTTGACTCTGCCGAGGGTATTGAATATATTGTGGATGTTTCAAAAGAAGCAGGATCCAGGATAACCATAACATCCCTGGCAGACGGTTCAGAGTTTGTACCGGAAATCATCTATAAGGTGGCCATAAATTCTTACCGTGGTAGTGGGGGAGGAGGCCATTTGACCAGAGGGGCCGGCATTCCCCCCGGGACATTAAAAGACAGGATTGTCTTTTCAACCGGTAAAGATCTGAGATATTATATGATGCAATGGCTCTCAGCAACCGGACCCATTGAGCCTGAGGCTTCAGATAACTGGATGGTCATACCACAGACCCGGTATCAAAAAGGATGCAGGAAAGATTATGAGTTGTTGTATGGCCGAAAATAACAATTTATTAAGATGTCTTCTGGAAAATTAGGATACATTTGTGAAAAATTCAGGATTATGAAAATACATGGCTTTAAGATTCCCGTTGTAATGTTATCAATACTGCTCCTGACATCCTTCTGTTATACAGGGGTTGTTGAAGATGGCCGGTCCAAACCCAGGAACATCATCCTTCTTATAGGCGATGGAATGGGAGTGGCACAAATATATGCCGGCATGACTTCAAATAAGGGCACCCTGAATCTTGAAAGAATTACTCATGTAGGGATGCAAAAAACCTATTCGGCAGACAATTATATTACCGACTCAGCTGCCGGAGCCACCGCTTTGGCCAGTGGTGTTAAAACAAAAAACGGGGTGGTTGGAAAAGATACTTCCGGCGTTGATGTGAAGACCATACTGGAATATGCTGAGGAAAACGGTTTGGCAACCGGTATGGTATCTACTTCGGCGATTACCCATGCCACCCCCGCCGCATTTATTTCGCATGTGGATAACAGGGGGATGTATGAGGACATTGCTGCCTTCTTTCTGGATGCCGGAATAGATGTGTTTATAGGCGGGGGAAAAACGCATTTTGAAAAGCGGAAGGACAGTTTGAACTTTCTGATTACACTCCGGGAAAATGGGTATCAGGTGGTGACTCAAATGGACGAAATACCAGGCATTACAGAAGGTAATCTGGCAGGACTGGTCGCTGAAATGCAACTTCCATCAGTAATCGATGGTCGTGGTGATATGTTGCCTGTGGCCACAAATACAGCCATACAAATACTAAATAAAGAAGAGGATGGATTCTTCCTGATGGTAGAGGGATCACAGATCGACTGGGGGGCACACGCAAACAATACGGAATACATCACTGCCGAAATGGTGGATTTTGATTTGGCCATACGCACTGCGATTGATTTTGCACAAAGAGACGGTGAAACATTGGTTGTGATAACTGCAGATCATGAAACCGGTGGAATGTCACTTATCGGAGGAGACATTCAAAAAGGTGAAGTCATTGCTAATTATGGCACCCGCGGACATACCTCTGTAATGATCCCTGTTTTCACCTTTGGGCCGGGCGCAGAATTGTTTTCAGGAATATATGAGAATACCGAGATATTTGAAAAGCTGATGCTGCTTTACGGTTTTAAGAAGGATGCAACGGACAAGCGAAAATAGGGCATGATTTTAAAAGTAAAACTGAGATTTCTGGCCGGAATCATAGTGCCGGCTTTCTTTTTAGTTTCCTGTACACAGGACAAAAATACTTCTTCTGATGACGGACGCTGCGATTCAATCATCCATTCCAAAGCCGCGATCTTTGTAAATAAACTCCCGGGTGTTCTCAAAGAATCGTCAGGCTTAATTTTCCTGAACAACCGGATATGGACCATAAATGACAGTGGTGGAAAGAATATTCTGTATGGTTACAATCCTGTTCCGGGGAAGATTGACCGGAATTTGAAGGTGGTCAACGCTGTAAACCGGGACTGGGAGACACTGGCTCATGACGATGAGTATGTTTATATCGGGGACGTGGGAAACAACCGTGGAAACAGGACGGATCTGGTCGTTTATAAGATTCCCATATCTGCTGTGGCACAGGGACTCAAAGAGGTGGAAGCGGAGAAGATCCGGTTCACCTGGGCAGACCAGGAGAAATTTGTCTGGCTGCCTCAGAAACACCCTTTTGATTGTGAGGCGATGGTCTCATTTGGCGACAGTTTATACTTATTTTCAAAGGATTGGATGTCGGGGAAAACACGTGTATATGGATTGCCCAAGGTTCCGGGGAACTATAATATCGGCCCTCTGGGATCTTATAATGTGAATGCCCTTGTAACAGGTGCTGCCATCAGTGATGATGGCCGTTGCCTGGTATTGAGCAGCTACTTTAAATACATCCCTTCAGTATGGATATTCCGGGATTTTCCGGGAAATAGTTTTTTTAAAGGCAAGAGCGTGCAAATAAAATTCCCTGATCTTTATGATGCACAAACCGAAGGGATCACTTTTTATGGAAATGACACCATCCTGGTTTCTTCTGAGAAATCCGGAAGGTTTCCCCAGCGGATCTACAGCTTCAGGCTGTCTGAACTTCTGGAGGCTGCTTCGGTCAATAAATGCAGCAGCCAAATCCCATGATCATAACAATCAAAAAACTACTCAAATGTATCATTCCCTCGCAAATCTATATTTGAATATCAAATAGTTACAAAGATTTGGGTGTCTCGTGCGGAAAACAGGAAAAAGGTAGCCTGGCTTATTCCATGCTCACGACAAATGTCGGATACTGAAAGACCAGCCTGTTGCTGTTTT
>CAYOFK010000063.1:0-2243 GCA_964403185.1 uncultured Rikenellaceae bacterium
AAAACGAGCTTTTGAACTACTGTGTGTCCAGTAAATGGAAATTTGATTTGGCAGGAAATCCTCTCCATATGGGCATTTTTATTAATTTTCCACTTGGAACTTCAGATTAACAGATCAGATTTTTTGTAAAATCATTTCTTTGACGAAATCAGACTTTTGGAGCCTGTGAAAATTTTTGCGCTTTACAAAAATTCCCTTAAATTTGCCTTCCCTTGCACACACCCATTCACACCCACAGCCACACGCATACGCATACCTTTACGCGAGAATAGCTCAGTTGGTAGAGCACGACCTTGCCAAGGTCGGGGTCGCGGGTTCGAGTCCCGTTTTTCGCTCAACAAAAAAATCGCCAATTGGCGATTTTTTCATTTCCCGTTAGCGTAGAAAGCTTGCTTTCTTAAGCTTGCGGGAAATGAAAAAGCACAACCGGCAGGTTGTGTGTTTTTTTGTTGATGGCATCGCCCCGCAGGGAAGGGTCCGCGAATTACGCCAAGCGTGATGAGCAATCCCCCCCGGAAAGCTTGCTTTCTTAAGCTTGCGGGAAATGAAAAAGCACAACTGGCAGGTTGTGCTTTTTTAATGGGATGCAGCATTCAGATATCTGTCTTGTTCGTCCTTACTCTTTCCCGAGGTGTTTCCTTATATCATTTAATTTATTCAGTGCTTCAACGGGAGTGAGGGTATTGATATCAAGATCCAGGAGGGTATCCCGGATTTGCAGGAGAACCGGATCATCAAGCTGAAAGATACTGGTCTGGTAGCCCTCGCGTTGGTGTGCCAGACCGGATACCGGTTTAGAGAGACTGTTCCGCCCATGGGATTGTTCCAGTTCTTTCAGGATCTCTTCAGAACGCCTGACCACACTTTTCGGCATCCCGGCCATTCGTGCCACATGGATCCCAAAACTATGTTCACTGCCTCCCGGTTCCAGTTTTCTGATAAAGAGGATCCTGTCTTCCAGTTCCCTGATCGATACATTAAAATTCTTTACCCTGGAAAAAGACTTTTCCATTTCATTAAGCTCATGGTAATGTGTGGCAAACAGTGTTTTGGCCCTGCCTGCCGGATTTTCATGAATGTATTCAACCATGGCCCAGGCAATGGAAATACCGTCATAAGTAGCCGTCCCCCTTCCAATTTCATCCAGCAATACCAGGCTTTTTGAGGAGAGGTTATTAAGGATGCTTGCAGTCTCATACATTTCCACCATGAAGGTGGATTCTCCCAGGGAAATGTTATCTGAAGCGCCCACCCTGGTAAATATTTTATCTACAATACCCAGATGCGCTTCTCCGGCAGGAACAAAACAGCCAATTTGTGCCATTAAAACGATCAGGGCTGTTTGGCGCAATAATGCTGATTTTCCAGACATGTTGGGACCTGTAAGTATGATGACCTGTTGTTTCTCCGTATCAAGAAAAACATCATTGGGAACATATTTTTCGTCAGGTGGTAATTGCTGTTCTATAACGGGATGCCGTCCTTGTTGGATATCAATGGTATCGGATTCATCCATAAGGGGCCGGGCATACTGATATTGTACAGACACCGAGGCAAACGACTGCAGGCAGTCAAGTTCAGCAACAGTGGCGGCATTTTTCTGGATGGCAGGAATAAACTCTGATAAGGCCCGTACCAGTTCATTGAATAAACGGGTCTCAAGCTCAAGGATGCGTTCCTCTGCTCCCAGTATCTTGCTTTCATACTCTTTAAGTTCCTCCGTTACATACCGTTCGGCGCTGACCAGTGTTTGTTTACGGATCCACTCTCCGGGAACCTTTTCTTTATGTGTATTCCGCACTTCAATATAGTAGCCAAATACATTATTAAATCCAACCCGCAAAGAAGGGATGCCGGTTCTTTTACTTTCGCGTTCCTGAAGTTTGGCAAGATAATTCTTACCTGAGTACAAGATATCCCTGAGTTCATCAAGTTCCCTGGATACCCCTTTTGCAATCACTTTTCCTTTGACAATCTGCACCGGAGGCTCTTCATGCAATTCCTTATCTATGCGGTTTCTGATTTTCTTACAAGGATCCAGTCTTCTTGCATGCCTTTTCAATATAGCATTGCCTGACTCAAGACAGATATCACGAATGGGATCCAGTGCAAACAGGGCCTTTTTCAGTTGTTCCAGCTCGCGGGGGTTGATCCGTCCCACCGCCACTTTTGAAGTGAGTCTTTCAAGGTCGCCAATGTGTTTAATATGTTCCCCGGCAGTATCTTTTGCTTCAGAGTGCCCG
>CAYOFK010000063.1:2343-15469 GCA_964403185.1 uncultured Rikenellaceae bacterium
GTCGCCAATGTGTTTAATATGTTCCCCGGCAGTATCTTTTGCTTCAGAGTGCCCGGTAAAGTATTCAACAATTTCATGCCTTCCGGTGATGGTTTTCATATCTTTCAATGGAAGGGCAATCCACCGTCTCAACATCCGCGATCCCATCGGTGACCGTGTATGGTCCAGCACATCTACCAATGTGATGGCTCCCTCATTAAGTGCATGAAAAAGCTCAAGATTCCGAATTGTAAATTTATCCAGCCACACATATTTATGCGCCTCAATTCTGGAAATTCCCGAAATATGCCGCAGCTGTTTGTGTTCGGTAAGATCCAGGTATTGCAGAATGGCCCCGGAAGCGATGATCCCATAACGGACATCCTGTATACCAAATCCTTTCAGGGATTTGGTATGGAAATGATTTAAGAGTTTATCTTCAGCGGTGGTTTCACTGAACATCCAGTCATCCAGCCTGGTAGTATAATATTTTGGTCCGAATGATTTATAAAAAAACTCCTGCTTTGATTTTTCGATCAGCACCTCTTTGGGCATAAAACTACTGAGAAGCTGGTCGATATATTCGTGAGTGCCTTCAGCGGTGATAAACTCTCCGGTGGAAATATCCAGCAATGAAAGTCCAACAATCTTATGGTCGATGTGCACAGCCCCGAGAAAGTTGTTTTCCTTGTGGTTCAGAACATTATCATTTAAGGACACTCCGGGTGTAACCAGTTCGGTAACGCCCCTTTTGACAATCTTCTTCGCCAGTTTGGGATCTTCCAGTTGTTCGCAAATAGCCACCCGGTGACCGGCCCGTACCAGTCTGGGCAGGTAAGTATCTACGGCATGATACGGGAAGCCGGCGAGTTCTACAAAAGAAGCTGCCCCGTTAGCCCTTCGCGTAAGTGTAATGCCCAGAATCCCGGATGTTTTTATGGCGTCTTCCCCAAAGGTTTCGTAAAAGTCCCCCACCCTGAATAACAGAATGGCATCAGGATGCCTGGCTTTGATCCTGTTGTACTGTTTCATCAGGGGGGTTTCAACTAGCTTGTTTGATGTTCCCAAAACAGATTTGATTTTAATCCCGGGGCGTTTCCTTTACAAAAATAGTTATTAGTTCATAGTTATCATTGAAAAGTCCCCAGTTACTTGTTAACAGTACGCATCTGTTTCATTTCAATGCATCAGCAGATAAATTCTTGAGCCGTAAATCCGTGAAATCAGAATGTCTGTTTATCAGTCCGGTACTCAAACATGTTAAATAACTTACGGATTATTGTTATTTTGCATTTTTTTAACTTAAAATATATTCTAAATTCGGGCAGAATATTATACAAACAAAATACTCATTAAACCTGTCTCATAATGGAAAAAGTATTGATTCTCGGCGCCGGACTGGTGGTCAAACCAATGGTTACTTTTCTTCTGGAAAATCAGTGCCTTGTTACCGTTGCATCCCGCACAAAATCCAAGGCAGATGCTATGATCATGGGGCATCCGAATGGTACGGCCATAGGATGGACAACGGACGATGAGGAAACACTGGAACGTCTCATCACCGAACACACCCTCACAGTAAGTTTGCTGCCTTATGCCTACCATTTAAAAGTGGCGGAGTTATGTATCAGGCATAAAAAGAACATGGTCACCACTTCTTATGTAAAACCTGAAATGCAGGCCTTACATCAAAGTGCACAGAAGGCCGGCATTATCATCCTGAATGAAATAGGTCTGGACCCGGGGATTGACCACATGTCGGCCATGCGGATCATCGACTATGTGCATGGTAAGAATGGAAAAATTGAAGAGTTTTATTCTCTTTGCGGAGCCTTGCCGGCACCAGAAAACGCCGACAACCCATTTCGATATAAATTTTCCTGGAGCCCGAAAGGGGTGGTGATGGCAGGGAACAACGATGGAAAATTCCTGAAAAAGGGCATAGAAACCTATGTTCCCACCGAAAACCTGTTCAAAGATCCCTTTTCCGTGGATTTTCAGGATGTGGGAAGGCTGGAAGTATACCCAAACAGGGACTCCATTCAGTATATTGATATTTATGATATCCCCGAAACTAAAACCATATTCCGGGGCACCTTCAGATTTCCCGGATGGTGTGAGGCCATGGATGCCATGAAGGCATTAAAACTCATTACATATGACGAGATAGATCTGAAAGGTAAATCCTATGCCGGTATGGTGGCCACACTCATTGGCGCCGGTGGTTCAGAAGACATCAAAGAAAAAGCCGCCTCCTTCCTGGGAATGTCCTCAGAAGCCGGAGCTTTGAATACCCTTGAATGGCTGGGAGTCTTCTCTGACCGGGCTTTAAACAGGGATAAGGATTCTCCTTTTGAAGTAACCTCTGATCTCATGCTTGAAAAAATGATGTTGCCTGATAATGAAAAGGATATGGTTGCATTGATGCATGTTTTTCTTGCCGGTTACCCGGATGGATCCAAAGAAGTGATCAAGTCAAGAATGCTGGATTTTGGAACACCGGCAACGGATACTTCTATTGCCAGAACGGTGGCTTTACCTGCGGCCATTGGAGTGAAAATGATCCTCAAAGACAAGATCACCATTAAGGGAGTGTACCGTCCGGTACTTCCGGAGATATATAATCCCGTACTGGATGAACTGGAGACCATTGGAATAAAAATGATCGAGGAGTATGGCCTGCCTGAGAGCAGTCATATACAATAGACTGTAGGTTTTAGGCTGTAGGATGCAGGATGTTCTGAAATAGTCAAAATCTTTGATTTTGTAATTTGCAGCATATCTCCTCCTGGTGGTGCTGTTAAGAATGGTACGTGATTTGCGGGTTTTTATCTCCTGGCACATGGGCTCGAATATCAGCAAAACTTTATTTATCTTTATTTCCCGGAGAAAAGCTTCCGGTTCGGATGAAGCAGAGGGTTTACACCATATTAATTATTCTACTGGTCCTGGCAGGAACCTGGAGTTGTCTGACTACCAATGAGTCTGTGACTCCACGTGGCCAAAATCTCTCTTACTTATACAGGCCGGGGGCTTCATCCCTGCATCCCAGATTTCTGATTTACCATAATTCTGACACTTCCTCAAACCTGATGGTCAAAGTATATCCAGTGGAGCTGTTATTTAACCAGGCCAACAGGGATGGCACCTATAAAGCCTGGCTGAGTATCAGGTACAGGGTATTTGAGGTTGGCCGTACACGGTATCTGGTGGATTCCGCATCAGTAGAGTATCCCCTGGAGCTGGAAGGCCTTAAGAAGGAATTTATAACCACTTTTAATATCCGGACAGAATTCAATAAAAAATATATTGTGGAGATCATAACCATGGATCGCCTCAGGAAATCAGCGGTTCAATCATTTGTCCCTATAGATAAAACTTCTGAGACGAACTCCCAGAATTTCCTGGTAATGGAGCATTATTCACGTAGTATTCTTTTCAATCCCGTTGTGGACAGCACCCTTTTATTTGATGTGTATTTTCCAAAAAGAACCATTGATACCCTGTATGTAAATTATTATAAACCAGATGAACGGATCCCCTATGCGCCGAACTTGTTAATTTCTACACCAACAAACCTGGGAGCCCCTGACAGTACATGGTTGATGCCATACTGGGATACGATAGGAATACGAATCAATAAGAAAGGGATTTATCAGTTCCTGTTGGAGCCCTCCGATAAAGCCGGATGCAATTTGTATTATTTTGATGAACATTATCCTTCTGTTAAAACACCGGAAATACTTGTAGATCCACTGGTTTACCTGGCTTCAGAAAGGGAAATGAATGAATTAAAAAACCATCTGAATCCCAAACTGGCAGTGGATAATTTCTGGCTTGAATCCTCCTCTGATATCAACAGGGCAAAAGAATTAATACGGATCTACTATAACAGGGTTCTTTATGCAAACTATTATTTCACCACATTTAAAGAAGGCTGGAGAACCGACCGGGGGATGATTTATGTAATTTACGGCCCTCCGAATTCAATGTATAAAACCGCTACCCGGGAACGCTGGGTTTACGGCCATAAATCCGGTCGTGACAAAATTGAATTTGTTTTTAATAAGATTGACAGCCCTTACTCACAGAATGTTTACCGCTTGCAAAGGGGTGCTGATCTGAGCTCCAACTGGGTCCAGGCCATCCGTTCCTGGAGACAGGGAAATATCTATATTCTGGAAAATGACTAGACAACAGCACCGTGTATCATCCGGAAAAGCACAAAAGATCTTCGGACTCCACCCGGTCTTTGAAGCCATAGATTCCGGAAAAGAACTGGAGAAAGTGCTTATTGATAAAGACCAGAGGAACGACCGGATTAAGCAGTTAAAAGACAGGTTGTACCGGCTTGATATCCCTTTCCAGATGGTTCCGAAAGAATTGCTAAACCGGCTGGCAGGCCCGCAACACCAGGGCGTGCTTGCCTTTGGATCATTGATTGAGTATGCCCACATTGAACATCTGATTCCTCAGTTGTTTGATCGCGGAACAGATCCCTTTGTACTGATCCTGGACAGCATTACCGATGTCCGGAATTTTGGAGCCATCGCCAGAACAGCAGAATGTACGGGAATTCATGCCATCGTGGTCCCGTTCAAAAATTCCGCCCGGATCAATGCGGACGCCATAAAAACCTCATCAGGAGCCCTGCAAACCATCCCTGTGTGCCGCACCCAAAACCTGAAAAAAACAGTCCTGTTCCTTAAAAATTCCGGATTAAAGATCGTGGCAGCTACAGAAAAGGGAAATACCCTGTATCATCAGGTTGACCTGTCAGGCCCTACAGCCCTGATCATGGGCTCGGAAGACACAGGCATTTCTATCCCTATTCTTAAACTGGCCGATCATCTGGCTAAAATTCCCGTACTGGGTCAGATCGGATCCCTGAATGTCTCCGTTGCTGCGGCGGTGATACTGTACGAAAGTTTGAGGCAAAAGAATTGTTGACAAAAGCCATCATCGTACCGGGCACCTGCAAACCATACAGGCACACTGCCCGGGGATGAATTTTCAAATTACTTCTTCTTCCACTGAATAAGCTGACTCCGGGAAAAAATAAGCAAATAGTTTGTGTATTTCCATTCCTCATATCTGGGATCAGATCCCATATACCGCTCCATACGTTTTGGATATCCCCAGCTATCCAGGGCCATCTGCGTGGACATGCCCTTCCATATCTTATGTTCAAATAAGGCCTGTGCCGTTTTACTGTCATATTTATTCACCAGGTAAGTCCACCGGTCTTTCTTTTGAGCAGGAACTTCGCTGCCTTGTTGACGAAGTGAAAAATTCAATGGTTTTACTTTGGACTTCATAACATAGCCTTTCCCGCCCTGATAGCCGGCTGAATAATATTCGTCAATTTCCTCAAACACCTCAACAACCTCACCGGCCGGAATGTATGCCATAACAGAACTGAAGTTATCCATGTCCTTAAAAAAACGCACCGTTGATTGAGTTTCAACAAGATAGGGTTCTGCAGAATCCTTTTCCTGAACAAGGGATGCAGCTTCTGTGAAAGCGACAAAAGCCGGATTTTCCATAGCAGGCAGGTTGAGTGAAACAACCATCAATAAGCCCGTTAGAAAAGCGGCACCAAACTTCTTATGAATAAGATTTATATGCATGAGCAGTGCTATTGATTCGTTACCATTAAAATTCAAAAACCATACCAAGAAACAAACGGGACCGGTCTGATGGCTGATTAAACCACTTTTTATCTTCATAATTTGCTATTTCATCATAATCTCTGAAAATTTATTATTAATTTGGAGATCAATACGTATTTTTAAAAAAAGTTTTTTAAAATGGAATCGGATACCAGTTTGAAGCAATTTGAAACCAGCGAAAACCTGCAGAAATCAGTAATGAATATCATGTATGTGATGCGTCAAAAGTATAGTAAGTACCCTGAATACAAGACCATCATGATGAGTCTGACAACGGTTTCCAAAGAATTGAATTCCATCAGGCTAAAAGAGATCACAGGAGAAATGGCAGATCTCCCGTCAAAAAGTCCTTAGCAGCATGCAATTGCTCAAAGTTTTCTGATCAGGTCTGCCCTTCGGGAACCTCAGGGTAGCCTTCATTTTTCTATGTCAGGCCCTTGGTCAGGTTTAGCAAATACTTACTTAAATATCAACATCGATAACCGTTCCGGGGCCAGAATATCGTTGGCGATCTCCAGAAGGTCATCTGAAGAAACAGATTCAATCTTCTTTTTGATCTCCGCCATACTGTCAACCCGGTTAAATAACAGGATGCTCTTTCCCAGGGTGAACAGAAGGTTTTCATGATGCTCCCGCGACCGTGCCACCTGTCCGGTCATTTGTCGCTGAGCCCGGGCCAGTTGCAATGAACCCAGCTTTTTGATTCGCAATTTTTTTAATTCAGAATGGGCCAGTTTCAAACTCTTTGAGAGGTTTTCATTATCCGTACCAAAATAGATTGACAGCACACCGGTATCCACATACGGATTATAGGAAGACTCCACGTTATAGGCATACCCGTTTTTCTCGCGCAATGACAGGTTCAGGCGTGAATTCAGTCCCTGTCCTCCAAGGATGTTGTTCAGCAGGTACAGACCCAAACGGTGTTTGTGGTGCAGATCATAGGCTGTAGTACCGATGATGCAATGGGTTTGCCAGGTTTGTTTGTCAACCTCAGTATGTAATGCTTCCGACTGCCGCGCTTTAAGCCGTTCCGTTTTCCTGGGATTTGACGGTATTCCGCCGAAATATTTTTTAAAATAACGCAGCAGGAGATTGAACCGGATGTTCCCTACCGAACAAAAGACCATCTGATCAGTGTGGTAACGGGTTTTCATAAATCCTCTGAGGCTTTCCTTATTAAAACTTCTTAATGATTCAGAAGTCCCGAGAATGTTCCGTCCGATAGGGTGATCAGGGTATATCAATTCTTCGAAATCATCGAAGATCAGTTCACCCGGAGCATCTTTATAGGAGTTGATCTCATCAATGATCACCTCCTTTTCCCTGTCAATTTCCTTCTTTGGAAAGGTTGAGTGCATGAGAATGTCACTGATCAGTTCCATAGCCCTGGGATGGTCCCCTTTCAGGAAAGATGCATAGATGCAGGTTTCCTCCTTGGTTGTATAGGCATTGATCTCCCCTCCCACGTCTTCCATACGACTGAGTATATGGAAGGGCTTCCGGGTGTCGGTCCCTTTGAACAGGACATGTTCCAGAAAGTGGGCCAGTCCATGCTGATCCGGATCTTCATCCCTGGAACCGGTATGGATCATCATGCCGCACCAGGCTATTTCAGAAGCTACCGGCAGGTGCACCAGTTGTATTCCATTCTTTAGTTGATATTGAAAGTATTCCATGGCTCCCGGTCTTGCTGCAAATGTATAAAAAACAACATGATATTTTTGTAAAAAGCATTTTTGAATTATCTTTGCTCGCCTGAAATTAAGGAGGTGCCATAGCTCAGTTGGTAGAGCACAGGACTGAAAATCCTGGTGTCCCTGGTTCAATTCCAGGTGGCACCACCAGAAAAATTCCGATGGAAGCATCGGATTTTTTTTTTAAGAAGGTGCGGTTGAGTTAATAGTTTGCAATTCCAACCGGCATCTTACCATTCCGGTCCGTATTTGAACCTGTTCCCTGCGCCAACATCAATTACGGACCAAGGGCTTGTGTCTTCCGGCAGGGGCTGTCTCAAAAGTCAGATTACATCTCATTCCTGCGAAAGCAGGAATCCATAAAAGCCTGATTTTCACATTACAAAGATTCCGTATCAAGTACGGAATGATGCCATTATGTTGCTTTTGAGTCAGCCCCCTGTTTTCAGGGAGGAGGTCACCATTCGGATTCGGTGGGTATTTGCGGGTAACACAAATAACCGCAAAATATATAATAACAGTAACTATATTTTACAATATTTGCTGTATTTGTAAATTATAATTGTAGTTATAATGAAAAAACAGTCTGTAAAAACAGAAAAGCAGCTTGAGCAATTAGGTGAAAGAATAAAACTTGCACGGTTAAGAAGGAAGTACAGTCAGGAGATTGTGGCCAAACGTGCGGGAATTTCAAGACCAACATTGACTGCTGTTGAAAAAGGTGTATCTACTGTTTCCATTGGAATATATGCAATGGTCATGATGATACTTGGCCTGCTGGATGATTTCGGGAAAATTGCCAATGATGATTTGTTGGGCCGCAGGCTACAGGATCTGGACTTGAAACCTAAGGCCAGGTCACGAAAGAAAAAGAGAAATGAGTAGGAAAGAAATATATATATACGCATCATGGCAGCGGGTTGGTGGTGCTTTTGAAAACTATAAAGAATAGTTAACAATAATTTGAAGAGGGTTTTAGTGCCAGATCAAAACACTAATGTATCTGAAAGCTTCGCTTCATGCGAAGTGGCACCTTTTCCAGGCCTCATAACAACGTGTCTGCCCACTTTATGTGGCCGGACGGATAATCCGATTTCATTTAATCAAATCCCGGACGCACAAAAGTCCGGGCATCGGTGAAAGCTTCCCTTAATCAGCTACCTGTTTACACAAAATTTTTCACAGGCTCATAAATAAAATAGATTAATTAAATGTCGCCGTGAATAATATTCCAATTGATATTCCTGACAACTTCTCTGTTATACCGCCAGCCTCATTATTCACATTTGTATAATTGAACCCTATACTACCTCCTATATCCCAACCTTTTGAGATCCACCATTCCTTACCAAGTTTCATATACAAGCCGAAACCTTTTTGAGTATTTAATGATTCGCCATCTGTTGTTACTGAGAAACCACCGACACCCATTGTACCTGAAATAAAAACATTTTGTGGCATGAAATAATAGGTGGCCCCTCCGCCAAACATAATCATACCAATTGAGTTATCACCCGAAATTGTACCTATCTCATTTCCGTCTGCTGTAATGTTGATTGAACCTGAGGAAACTGTTATTATATCTCCATGTAAAATAAAATTATCTTTTACTACAGCACCTAATTTAATATCAAACCCACCGCCAATTCCTTTAAATTGCATATTGCTGTATGGCCCATTGGTAATATCATCATTAATAGAAATATATGTAAGCCCTCCTGACATAGAAATAAATAAACCACTATGAGCCGGATGTCCTCTCTCCTGGTCGCTTTGTGCCATGATACTTATATTAAACACTACGATAACAGTAAAAAATAATAATTTTTTCATTTTCTTTAATTTAAGTTAATATTTGCTGAATTAACAGCTATTCCCTTGTTTGCCTGAAATTAAGAAATACTAATTTCATCCCGGATATAAAAATTAGCATTGCTGTTTCTTAGTATTCAATAAGATTTATTCTTAATACACCGGACAGAAAAACCGTTAGCCTTATCACTGTTTTCGCGATAAACATCAGATCTGTTATAGTACAGTTCGCGGCATAGGGCAAATGCTGTACCAAGCTCAGTAGAAGACCAGAACAAGGCGCATTTACCAAGGCTCTTGAAAGCTCCACTGTTAAGGCGATAACCAGCCGGCAAGGCTGAGAAAGCACTTTCATTGCTTGACCCCTTATTCGGAGCCTTCCAGTGCGTTAAACCGGCTTCTTTTAATTTACCACCTTCATTTTTACCCCGATAGGAGGTCTTTCCGGTTTCTTCAATGCTCATCCCCAGAGCTCTTTCCAACTCCTTCCATTCTTCATCGCTTGGTAAATGCCATCCATCAGGACATGCTCTTTTTGCTGCATCCCAATTATATAGTCTTCCATACTTACCGCAATTAACCTCATCATCATCGATGCACCAGCTGCCATATAGTGTTTCATAGTTAAGGTTCTCGGCCATCCATATTTGGCTGCCAATTTTAAACCACTTATAATCCTCATTGTGCCGGGTGTCTGTAAACCCACCACTGCGAGCTAATTCATATTCGCTAGAGGCAACTCTGTTGCTTATTACTGTCAATTTAGTAGATTGGTCTTTATAAACAGTAATGCTTCTGCTCCAGTTTTCATTCCCAATAATTTCAATCAGATGTTCGCCTGTTGTCACTCTGTTTATTGGAATTCTGGTATTAGCCGTTATTTCTCCTAATTCTTTTCCATCGAGATATAATTTGCCTTCAATCTCAGAGCTAAGTTCAATTCTACCGTGTGTTTGCAGAGCGACAGATTCACCTAAAGCAGGTTCTTTAGCTTCGCTTAATGTTGCATTCCTGAACTGATTACCCGGAAGGATAAAAACGAAATCTCCCTTATCTAACATCGGATTCCGAATTTTACCAAATTGTGGGTGCTGATAATTATAAGTATAATTCGTTACTGAAGTCTGCAAAAACTCACCCAACTCACTACCGGTAAGGTAGCCATCCTTATTACCATCTGCAATGTCAGTCATCAGTGCACTTATAAATTGTTGACGGAAAATGCTAATATCCGGTACCTGTTCGTTCTCTGTGCCACTTGTAATAAACTGCCTTACCGGTTCTGATGTTTTATAACTTATGATTTGAGGAATAGCCCTTGTCAAAGCAAATAATGAACCTGAGAAACAAGCATCGAATATGAAAATTGCATGTTTTGATTGAATGCGTTTAGCATAAATCTCGATCTGAGCCATTTCAATAGCTTTACTTTGAAAAGAAGCTTCATTGATATTTGGATTAGGGGCATCAGTCGGCACAAAATAACCTAATTTACCGCCATAAGAAGTATTTATGGTGTGCCCATGCCCGGAAAAATAAAATACAAGCCGGTTGTCTATTCCCTGCCCATACCGGGCAATAAAATTGCTGATAGCATTGTCCAACTCTATCTTTGTAGGATTCTCAACTAAGACAACGTTAAAATTATGTTGCTCCAAAGTTGTTTGTACCGCATAAATATCTCTTTTCACTCCCGGCAGGTCAGGCCACGAACTACTGTATTCTGAAACACCTATCAACAATGCATGACTCTGGTTATAAAGCTTAACATTTTCATTATCAATTTCTATGTTAATGCGTTCAAACCCTTTTTGTTGTGCAGAGGACACAATACAAATTGAAAATAACAAACTGATTGAAAATAATTGTCTCATTTCATTACAAGCATTTTTATAGAAATGGGAATAATATTGACGACAGGAATAAATAACAAGATCAACCACCACCCGGGTTTAGAGATTATTCTTAGCCATATAACAATATTATAAAAAGGAATAACTGCTGCCCAACCAGGCTGACCTGCTTTCTTATAAATCCGCCACATTGAGATTATTATTATGATTAAAAAAAGAACATAATATGCATAAAACACAGTTAATAATTGAGTGTTGTTTTCCATAAAAAAAGAATTTGGGGTTAATTTAAGTTATAAAGTGAATGTCTTGTTAATGCCACATAACCTGACAGGAATGGATATGACTCAAGTTACCTAATAACTTCTAATAAACCTAATAAAGGGTATATATTAGCCCCTTAGCACTTCGGACATCATTGTAAATCTTCAGCCTAATTTGGACAGACTGGTTTAGAAGTTAAAAGATAGATTTTTCTTAAATTAATAACCAATAAAATGTTCTTTCAGTTATTCTAGAGCTGGCTTGTCCGAAAATCATTCTTGATAATGAGTCCTTAATGTTCCTAGATGATGTTGAGCAGGGAATTAAGGTTGCTAGGTCAGATGTTCAAAAAAAATCTTAGTGATTAAACTCATAGATATCGTTCTAATATAAAAATAGAAACCTATGGGAACAATTGCACAGCCAATTTGTAGAAATTGCGGGTATGAATTGCACAAAATAATATTTGGTGCAAGAAGGTGTAAATGAAAGCTTCCCTTAATTAGCTACATTCAAAAATATAGTTTTTTCGTTAATTACATCCTGTTGAAATGTAGGAAAATTCTCAAATTGTCCGGTGATAACATTCAATTTTCCCCCGCATCTGAGGATGGTGTGGCGCACCTCTGACATGGCCCATCTGCTCAGCATTGATAAACTTTGAGGCATGATTTTTAAATTAGTTACCTGCCGGGCTTTCAGCCCTTAATTAATATTATTACCATGAACCCAGGGCTTCGTTTCACTGCGCCCCGGGCTTTTACATTTTCCACCTTTGGCGGAAGGGCATAGTGCCAATTTATGATAAAATGCCCAATATCTTTTACCCCAGCTAATCAAAATATTATTCTGTCCTCAGGTAGCCTGCGAAAATAATCCGGCTTCCGGTTCCTGAAGGGGCAAGGCCCCGGAATGTGACAGCTAAGGGCGATAGTTCACCCCATTCTTTCTTTTAAAAATAAGAAACTATATTGGAGATAAATCTAAAGGAAAGGGCGGCACAATAACGTAAACCTGCCTTGAGAAGTTGATAGTTGTACCAATGGTCAGCTGGATGTCAATTTATTTCAAACAGCAGAGGTATCCTTGCCAAATATATTAACAGATGATCATATCCGAAACCCGATGAAATCCATACTAGTTGAACCCTCCGTAGATTCGATCATTATGCCAGACAACCTCAAGACAGGAATGATATATCAGGGCTGTCTCAAAAGCAACCTAATGGCATCATTCCGTACTTGATATGGAATCTGACTTTTGAGACAGCCCCATATGACTGAGGGTTTAAGGTTTCCTGGTTCGTATATAGTTTTGATTTTTCTAATTTGAGTGCTGCATTGACGAAAACAGGAGAATACAAAATCAAGGGTTTCCCTGGTCAAGTTCAGAAGAAGGCGATCAGGATTATGATGAGGTTGAATTTTTGAGAAGTCTAAGATCGCAATTACAACTATATATTATTTGGCATATACAGAGTTCAGGGGAATCCCTTCGGGCTCCCCCTGAACGGACGACGGCTAAGCGCATCGGTATCGTGCCCGAAGGCACTCCCCCGAACAATGGCTGAAACGCCATTGAAACGGCGCTTAGCCGTCGTCCGTTACTCGCTATTAACCATTCTAAGGGAAACCGAAAGTTGATACTCATAAAGATCAATATAGGGTACTTCTGAGCAGGCCTCATAACAACGTGTCTGCCCACTTTATGTGGCCGGACGGATAATCCGATTTATCGGTCGGACCGGCTGCATGTCCTTGTTGATATTCACCTGTTGATATAAGAATATTAACAATATCTTTTTCAAAGGTAGTTTCAGAATAAACTTTTGTCATATCATGTTTCAGTT